>CAZTDA010000031.1:0-10671 GCA_964612155.1 uncultured Eubacteriales bacterium
CTCTTTTGGCCCTGCATCCCCTGCGGGTGGAGTCCATCGCCTGGGCTGCCGAACGAAAAGATGTTTTAAGCATGTTTTTTGGTATGGCCTGTCTTTATACCTATGCTTTCTATGTCGAACACGCCAGACCACTCCGCTATGGTCTTTGTCTGCTGTTATTTACTATGAGTTTGATGAGCAAACCCATGCTGGTCACGCTGCCCTTTGTTTTATTGCTGATCGATTACTGGCCGCTTCGCCGCTGGCAATCGGCGCCTTCCGCAAATTGCTTCTTGCTCCAGGAAAAGCTTCCGTTTATTGTTCTGGCTGTCATTTCGAGCATCCTGACGCTCTGGGCGCAGAATAAAGGGGGCCTGGTGATCTCCACAGAAAACATCCCGTTTTTTGTGCGTGTTCTGAATGCGATCATTTCCTATACAGATTATCTTGGCAAACTTTTTTGGCCCGTAGATCTGGCCATCCATTATCCCTACGCGTTTCCATTCCCGTTATGGAAAATATTACTTTCCTTCCTGATTTTGACAGGCGTTTCTGTTGCCGTTATAGGCATGAGGAAGAAAATGCCTTTTTTATTCGTCGGCTGGTTCTGGTATCTGGGAACGCTGATTCCTGTCATCGGCCTGGTGCAGGTCGCTTCACAGGCGATGGCCGATCGATACACGTATTTGCCGTCTATCGGCATCGCTGTCATGCTGTCTTGGGGAATTCTGTATTATTTGCCGGGAAATGACCGCCTTCAAAAAGTGTTATTCCCCGCGGCCATAGCCGTATTATTGGTGCTGTCGGTCATCACCTGGAAACAATGCGGCTACTGGAAAACAAGCATTACACTCTTTGAACGCGCCCTTAAGGTCACAAAAGCAAACTACATGGCCCACGGCGGTTTGGCCATTGCTCTCTTAAATGAAAACAAACCCCTGGAGGCGATTAATCATTTGGATCAGGCTATCCGTATCAAACCCATTGATCAGTTCTACCGCATGAGAGCCATTGCCTATGAAAAACTGGGCAATGATCAACAGGCCGTTGAAGACTACAGCGCCGCCATCAACCTGAAACCGGACATGGCAGATGACTATTTCAACAGAGGGCTTGCCTGTATCAGGCTGCGTCAATACCAATCGGCATTAAATGACTTCAATCAGACCATTCAACTGCGAAATGATTATACTGATGCCTACAACAATCGTGCTTATCTCCACCTTATCCAGGGCAACAGCCTGTCTGGTTGTGAAGATGCTCAAAAAGCGTGCGCTATGGGAAACTGTCAAACGCTGGAGTGGGCGACAGGCCGGGGTGATTGCCGCTGATTTTCCGGGTAGATTTCCAGAAGGAAAAATGATAGGGATTCAAAAAGAAAAGATGTAATTTTTATTTTCATCTGAAGGGGTTGATTATGTCTGTGCGAATATGGAGTATATTGTTCATATTGATTCTTTTGTCCGGCTGTGCCTGTGTCGGGAGCAATTGCGCGACCCGGGACAGTGCCAGGGAGATCGCCCGGGACGGTCGCTTTATCGCCTATGACGATGGGACGGTCCTGGATACCGGAACCAATCTGATGTGGGCGGCCAAAGATAACGGCAGCGATATCAGCTGGTCAGCGGCCAACTTCTACTGTGAATCTTATCGGGCCGGGCATTACGATGATTGGCGCCTGCCCACACTTGAGGAACTGGAAGCGCTGTACGACGCGGACAAAGACTTTCCGGCAAAATGCAACAACAGCAACAGCATTCATATCGCGACGAAGTTAATGGATGTCTCCTGCTTCTATGTCTGGGGATCGAAAACCAGTTCCACAACCAGCGAGTCCGTCATCTTTGATTTCGGCGCCGGCATCCAATCGGCATTTGCCGGTCAGATGACCTATTTCCTCCGTGTCATACCGGTTCGATCACCGTAATTTTTCTCCTTCCGACATCGGGATCTTGTATCCGCAAAATATATTCATCAAAGAAAGGTCATTTTCTCCAGTGCCGGGAAAATGACTTTTTCTTTCTGCCAGAGAAAACCAATGACGGCAATGCCACGGGGAGCTTTTTGACCACACCGCGCTGGGCTTTTACCAAACGTATCGGAAAAATGACCGGCAAGTTCGTGAATGTCTATTCCCCCGAACAACTCAAAAAGATGACCGACAACGAAGTTTCACTTGCCATCTATTCCGATATATACGTCGATGCGTATGCCGACCAGGAAAAAGAAAAAATCGCTTTCAGAGGCAAAAAATTGGCTGAAGGGCTTGAAACGGCGCTGTTTTATTGCCCTGTCTGCGGTAAAATCGGTCGGCTGACTTCAAAAAATGACACCTTCTCCTGCGAATGCGAAATGCAAGTGAAATACGACGAATACGGCTATTTTTCCGGCTCTGAAAAAACCCCGCGGACATTTACAGAGTGGTATGATTTGCAATTGCGGGAACTGAAAAGCCACCTGCACGCTCTGCCGGATCGGCTCGACATGAAATACGGATTCGTAAAGCTTTTTAGGGTCGGCGAAAAGCACAGTCGTTTTGCCTCCGCAAGAGGGCAGTTTTGTTTTAATCGAAACGGCCTGAGCATATATCAAGGCGATCAAGTAAAATTCCACGCGCCGCTGTCGTCCATCACCTCGATCGAAATGCACGGGCGAAACACCGTGGTTTTTACCGCCGACAGCATCTACTACGAGATCAAAGCAGAAAAACGGTTTAACGCCCGTCTTCCGCTTTATCTATACAAACTCTACAAACAGGAGAACTGACATGGACTATTCCGCTAACAATACCGAGTTTTGGCTTGTCATCGTACAAGCCGGTATCATCGCCGGAGGAATATTGCTTTCAAACGTCCTCCGCCGTAAGGTTCCTTTCATTCGAAAGGGTCTTGTCCCCACCGCTGTTTTGGCCGGCTTTATTCTGCTGATCCTCAAGAGCTTCAACATTTTGCAGTTGGACGCCGGTTTACTTGAGAAAATCACTTATCACGGCATCGCCATCGGTTTTATCGCGCTGTCGCTGCGCGTACCCAAAATGGAGAGCAGAAACGAAAAGATGGTCGCTTCAAAGACCGGCGCTATCATTGTGAGCACCTATCTGTTTCAGGCGATTATCGGTTTAATTGTCTCCATCACGCTCGCTTATACCTTCATGCCCGACTTGTTCAAAGCCAGCGGAATTTTATTGCCGATGGGTTACGGGCAAGGGCCCGGTCAGGCCAACAATGTCGGCACGACCTATGAGGCCGCGTTCGGCTTCACCGGTGGGCGTTCATTCGGGCTTGCCCTTGCTGCGGCGGGTTACATGTGTGCTTGTATCATCGGCGTCATCTACCTCAATATCATGATTAAAAAGAAAAAGATCGATCGAAAAACCCCGGAAGAGCTCTCCGGTTCGGCCACCGTGGATACTTTTCAAGACCATAATGAGATTCCGATTTCGGAATCGGTCGATAAGTTTTCGATTCAGACAGCTTTGGTGCTGTTGGTTTATTTGCTGACCTACCTGGTTACCTGGGGCATCACCACTTTGCTTGATAAAGTTGCGCCCGGCTTCTCGGCCACTCTTTCACCGCTGCTGTGGGGCTTTAACTTCATCATCGGCTCCCTGCTAGCACTGTTGACCCGAAAAGTGCTTTGGATGTTCCGAAAGGGCAAGGTTATGACCCGCCAGTATCAAAACAGCTATCTCCTCTCCCGCCTTTCGGGATTTGCATTTGACATGATGATTGTTGCAGGAATCGCCTCCATCAACTTCGAGGATCTCACCGGACTTTGGGTTCCGTTCTTGATCATGGCAGTTTTGGGCGGTATTCTGACGCTGTTCTATCTGCAAATTCTATGCCGCAAAGTCTATCCCAACTATTATCACGAAGGCCTCACTTCACTATACGGCAATCTGACCGGAACGATCAGCTCAGGTATTTTGCTGCTGCGCGAAATTGATCCAAACCTCGAAACCCCGGCGGCAAACAATCTGATCACCGGCAGCAGCTACGGCATATTAATGGGTGCGCCGTTGTTGATCATCATCGGTCTTGCCCCAAAGCCCGGTATGCTGTTTATCTCGCTCGGCATCATCATCGTCTACTGGGCGCTGCTGCTGGCGTTCATCTATCTGGCGGGGAAAAAGAAAAAGTTATGATCAAATTGGGAATCTGCACATCGTTCGAATACAGCGCTGTAGCAAAAAGCGCCGGTTTTGATTATATCGAACCGGCGCTTCTCCCGATTGCGACGATGAACGAAAACGAACTGGTACAATTCGCAGCCGCTTCGGCTGTTCCGACGCTTGCATTCAACTGCTTCTTCGATCGGGATGTCCACAAGCTGGTCGGTAAAAACGTCAATTTTCCCCTGCTCGAGCAGTATGTTTGCGCCGCAATGAAAAACGCCGCCCGACTCGGCTGCAAAACCGCAGTTCTGGGCAGCGGGTACAGCCGCCGCGTTCCGGACGGGTACGACCGCACCCAAGCGCTCACTCAATTTCAACGTGTCGCTGCGCTGTCCGGTGAAATTGCAAAAGCGTTCGGCATCACCATCGCCGTCGAACCGCTCAATTACCGTGAAACCAATTTGCTCAATACCATTGCCGAAACCGCCGAGTTCGTGCGTGCAATCGGGATGGACAATGTCGGTATCACGGCTGATTTTTACCACATCGTTCAAACCGGCGAAGGGAGGGACGGGCTTACTCAAAACGCCGATCTGCTGCGTCATGTCCACATCTGCCACCCCGAGACCCGCATGCTGCCCAAACCCGGCGATGGCTTTGACTATACCGAGTTCAAGCGTATTCTCACTCAAATCGGTTATGACGGTCTTGTCTCGGTCGAGGGCTTATCGCAGCACTTGGAACAAGATATACCCGACTGCGCCAAAGCATTGGCCTGTCTGCGATAAGGGTTTGTTTCTTATAAAGGAGTATGTGTTATGCCCGACATCCCCACCCTGACAAGCGGTGCTGTCATGCTCAGAAAAATCCGGGAGAGCGATATCGACGACCGGTATGCCATCGGCAGACACCACGAATTCGTGCATATGTGCGGGGGAGGAACTATGTCCGCCCAGGATTTCCCCGAACGCTCTTTTTGGGAGGACTGGTACCGCCGCCAGATTGATAAAGAGTACTCGTGGATCATCGACATCGGCGGAAAATGCGTCGGTGCCGCCAAATTTGATCATGTCTCTTTTACGGACAGAAGCGCGACTTATTCGATCGGCATTTTCGACCCGAATCTGCATTCAAAAGGCATCGGCACCACAGTTACAAAACTGCTGTTGAAATACGGCTTCGACACACTGCATTTTCACAGAATCGATTTAAAAGTGCTTGAATACAACCTGTGCGGAATTCGCTGCTATGAAAAGTGCGGCTTTCAAAAAGAAGGCGTTTTGCGCGACAGCGCTTTTATTGATGGGCAGTTCTGTTCCGATATCCTGATGAGCATTTTGGATAACGAATACAGACCCGATTGACAATTTCATCACACAATGCTATACTTTTGAAAATCTCTCGAGGGAGGACAAACCCATGATGCGAATTTGCATGATTAAGAAACAATGGTTGCTTGAAGCGATTCGCTGCGGGCTTTGTTCTTCGATTTTGTAATTACAGGAAACAGCACAGCAATCGGAGCAAAACCATAAACAGATAAGGTTTTGCTCTTTGTTTTTGACGGGAGTGAAAACAGATGAAATTTCAACGCTACGACAACACGCAGGCATTCGGAGCAGATGTATATGAGGTTTTATTGCAACACGAAGTACAAAACAACCTGCCCATCGGCTTTATTAAAAACGAGCGCAAGTTTGACACCACGAACTGGCTGATGGCGAGTATCAAAGACGATAACGGCAGCGTTGTGCTGACTGCGGCCTGCACCCCGCCGTTTAATATTGTAATGTACGAGACCGGCAACAAGCCCGACGATGCGGCGGTAATATGCCTCTCCGACGCGTTAAAAGAGATCGGATTTGTGTTTCCCGGTGTTCTCGCCGAACAGGGGCTTGCCAACCGGTTTGCCGAGACCTATGCCGGAAAAGGTACTTATGAAAGCCATATGTCGATGTACGCCATGCGGCTCGACAATGTAAACCCCATCCGAAAAGCACCCGGTTTCTGCCGCGAACTGACTGAGGATGATCTGTTTTTCGTCCCCTATTGGGAGCGGGCATTCGGTCAGGAATGCGGCGTCGAGTACTACGAAATTCCGGCGCATGTGACCGGTGTGAAAAAGCGGCTCGGTCAACACCGCCACTGCATATGGATTGACAATATTCCGGTTGCACAGGCGGTCAAAGCGCGCAGCACCGAGAACGGTGCGGTCATCAACGGCGTCTACACCCCGCCGCATTACCGCGGCAAAGGCTATGCCTCGTCGGTTGTGGCGGAGTTGTCGCAGATGCTGCTGGATCGCGGAAGCAAATTCTGTTGCCTGTTCGCCGACGCCCACAATCCGATTTCGTGCGGTATTTATCATAAGCTCGGCTATGTTGATCAATGCGTCTTTGAGGAGTTGAAATTCACCCATGGAGCACGATAAGGCAAACTAACAATATTTATATGAAACACGATCGGGTGAGAAAATTCATGTTCTATATCAGCAATAATAAACAAGAATTATTCGATCATATTGAAGCAATCGGCTTAAAAGATGAAATAATTAATAAAAAAGACGTTCTGATTAAAGTAAATTTATCAAGTTCCTACACAAAAAATCTCCCTCGTACAGATATGACAATACTAAAAACAATTTTAACCTATACTTATCAAAATGGCGGCAGGTGTGCAATTGCGGAGGGCGCAAACGGTTTTTTAACAAAAAATCTAATTCATTCCGGTTTTGAAGAACTGTTAAAGCAATACAAGGTAAAAGTTATTGATATTGATTCAGAAGATTGTGAAGAAGTGTTGTCTAACGGAGAAAAGCACTACATACCAAAATGCTTCAAAGAATATCCTGTAAGAATAGCCATTCCTGCTGCTTCAAAAAGGGAAGGCATGATTTATTCCAACAATATAAAATTATTTGTCGGAGCAGTTCCGCGAAAAATGTATCAGCTTGATGGTACGGATGCAGGCAGAGGCGTACCGCGACCTAAAATACATCAAAATTTAACCTTTTTCTTGCGATACAAAGTTATTCGCCATTTCAATTTTATATCAATGGCGGATTGTCATTTAATGAATATATAGGTGAGTTCAATTTTACCGAAACATTTGTCGGTAATGATGCGTTAGAGTTAGATTGTCATATCTTTAAGACTTATTTCAATACTTGTGAATATCCCGATTATTTAGATATTTTGAAAACCGGAGTATTCAATGACTGAAGTTTGATAGCAAGCATATGAAATAAAGTGAAAAATATGTTTAACGTACCGCCTGTATATGTTAGGAGGATAAAAATTTGCCGGTTTCAATGATTCACTTGTCTGTCGCAAAAAAAATTAATCCTGACGCAAGCATTGCTTATTTCGTAGGAAACCTTGCGCCTGATGCTACTCAAGACGGTGATATAAAACAAAAAGCACATTTATATCATCTTCCCGACAGAGAAGAGGTTTTAAGAAAGTTTGCTTTAAACGCAAACAACGATTACTTAAAAGGTTTTGTTCTGCATTTGTTTGCAGACACAAAATTTCATTCTTTCTGGAATGAAAACACACTTATGCCGTATCAAAAAGGCAAAGAGTTTTGGGCAAAATACATGGAAGAAAACAGAAGAATAAATTCATATGTTTATCATAATACCGAATGGGCAAATAATCTTTTTGAAGAAATGGAAAATTGGGATTACAGCAGCTATGTTGAAACTGAATTTATCGTAAAAGATGATATCAAGCGATTTATTTCGTTAGATCATGAGCAGCTATGAAAAACAGACTTGATTCATCATCGGTTTTTCCACCGCCTCTAATAGAAAAATCAGTAAATGAACCAGTAGACGATTTCAATTAATGGTTTTCCGGTTTGGGACGTTAAAGCTGAATATTATAAGCATACTGCCGGGGTAAATGATTACTCGGTCACCGGCATGTGCCAAGAACTAAATCATTTAAAGTGTTATTAGGAGTTGAGTCAGCCATGGAAATTGACTTGTCTAAACTTGAACCGAGACACGCGCATGATCTGCTCACCGGCAGCATCATCCCCCGCCCGATCGCGTGGGTATCAACGATAAACAACGACGGCAAATCCAACTTTGCGCCGTTCAGTTTTTTTACGGGCGTACAATGGCACCCACCCGCACTGGCTTTTTCGGTGGTCAACCGCGCGGACGGAAGCAAAAAGAATACGGTAATTAACATCGAACAGACCGGAGAATTCGTGATTAATCTCGTCAGTACAGATTTGCTGAAAGCGATGGAGACCTCGGCGAAACCGCATCCGCCGGGTGAAAAAGATGATCTTCCGAGCAATCTCCACCTGATCTCCTCGACTGTAATCAAACCCTGCCGAATCCAAGAATCCCCGATCTCTTTTGAGTGCGCGCTGGACCGCATTGTCCGTATTGACGAAGGGGCTGACGCGGGCAATCTGATCATAGGCCGTATCCGATTGATGCACATCAACGATAAACTGCTGCTTGACAGAGACATCGATTGGAAAGGTTTGAATATCTTAGGCCGTCTGAGCAAAAACCGCTACTGCGCGGTAAACGAAGTCATTGAAAGCCAGACAAATTAAAAACGGGAGCTATTATTGATGCTGACACACACGGGAACACAGACCATCGAAACCGAGCGATTGACCCTGCGGCGGTTTACAACCGAAGATGCCGATGACATGTTAAAATACTGGATTTCGGATGAAAAGGTACAAGCCCTCTACTGCGAACCGGCTTACAAAACCAAAGAAGCGGTCAGTGAACTGCTGGATAAGTACATCGCCGGATACGAAAAAGAAAATTACTACCGTTGGGCGATTATTTTAAAAGCAACCGACGAATGCATCGGTCAGCTCGCCTTTTTCCTCGTCGACGAGAAAAATCACTTCGTCGAAATCGAGTACTGCGTCGGCACGTTGTTTCACAATCGGGGATACATGACCGAAGCCGTAAAAGCCGTAATTGCTTTCGGGTTCGAACGGATTCATCTGCACAAGATTCAAGTCAGCCACAAAGCCGGAAACCTCTGTTCCAAGCGCGTGATTGAAAAATGCGGATTTGTCTACGAGGGCACCCTGCGCGACTATTTTTACAACGGAAACGGTTATACAGACCGGCTTTTCTACTCAATACTTCAAGACGAATATTCCAAGGAGGGATAAACGCTTAAAAACTGAATAACACCAATCGACTCGCAATGATCGAAAGACCCGTTTGCCGGCTGATACAGTTTGCTTGCTGTCACTGCTGCCGGTAATTCGGACGGGCCTTTGGGGGAACATCAATGCGTGAATCAACTTTGACTGCGCCAAAATCGGCACAGCGTAATTTAGGGTTGGATTTAGTTAAAATTGTCGCAACCATCGCCATGATCGGTCTGCATACTATCGCCTCCAGATATAGCCGGATAAACTTGATTGCCTATTGCTTTTTCGGCTGCGCAATGCCTCTGTTTTTTATGACGAACGGATATTCAACGTTAAATAAGGCGAAAGTCGATTTTCTCTATTCGATGCAAAAGATCCGCAATATCTTGCTCATCACCTTGTTTTGGAATATCGTCGGTGCGCTGTTCGACTATATCAAGACAAAGGATTTTCATCGGATTCCGATAAATATCCTCGGCCCATACATACAAAAGGGTTTAATGGCACAATTTTGGTTCTTCGGCACTTTGATCCTGTTCTATTTGGCATTACCGCTGTTAAAATATATTTTTGACCGCCCTAAATTGAAATGGCCGCTGTTTATGCTTGTGTTTCTTGCCTGTATGGGCGTAACAATTCTGTCCGTCATAAAAAAATCTGCAATTGCGATGTCGGTGCCGCAGACGTTTCGGCTCTGGACTTGGTTATTCTATTATTTTCTCGGTGGAATTTTAAAGCAATATCAAGAAAAAATCACGCATTTTCTCAGTTTTAAGCTGCATGCGGTTCTTCTTGTTGTATTTACAGCCGCTTATGTGCTGTATCAAGATCAGTTTTTCGCCAACGCCGTTAAAAACCGTTTGGCGGAATGCAGTTATGACAGTTTACCTATCATGCTCTGGGTCACAGCACTGTTTCTGTTTATTTTGCGGTTGAATATCAACGGAAAGCCGAAACTCGCGGGCGTTGTCAACTTTGTCTCCCCGTTGATGTTTGGGTGCTATATTGTCCATATCCCCTATGCTTCACTGTTTGTCTCGTTTTTTACCACACATTTTAAGATAGCATCCTGTCCGCTCGACTTCGCGGCGATCTTAATTACTTCGATGCTCATGGTATATATCCTGCGCAATTTCAGTAAGTATTCAAGTTATTAAAAATCTTTTTATACAAATAACCGGCTGACAAATCATCAACCGGTTATTTTTTATATAACGAATTCTCAGTTCAAATCCATCAGCTTTGCGGTGACGCCGTCGAGTTTGTTCAGGTCAATCGCAAGCTGTTCGACTTCCTCCTGCTTGCCGCAGGGTTGAAGGATGATCAACCCGTCGTTGGCGCAAGCATCTTCGCTGACTTCGTGCAGGCCGATACGCGCTTTGATCTTGCAGCCGTTCTTGGTCAGCGCTTCTTGAAACTTCACCGCGTTACCC
>CAZTDA010000032.1:0-10667 GCA_964612155.1 uncultured Eubacteriales bacterium
ATAAAATATTGACAAGCCCGTGATCATATGCTATTCTGAAAATGCCGTAAAAAATTGCGGCAGAAATTTTTAAATCAGGAGTGTGAGCGCATGGAACCGGCACCGAGTCCCCGAAGTTTGACCCATACTATAAGCACGGATATACGCTCACGCAGAACCATTATCGCATAAATTGAATGCGGGTGGTCTTTCGTCTGTTATGCCGTGTTATTACGAACATTGCAAGGAAGGACGAAAGACATGACAAAATTCTATCTCTCCACCAATACCGGATTAAAAGAACTTGCCGAACCCGCGGCCAACGCATGGATTCACATGATTAATCCGGACGAATCCGAAATTAAGGCTGTCTCGGAAAAATGCGGTGTCGAACCGTCGGTAATCAAGTCCGCGTTGGATACCGATGAGCGTTCCCGCATTGATGTCGACGATAACTACACCATGGTTTTGGTCAACATCCCCACCATCGAAGAGCAAAAAGGCGGAAACGAGCTGTTTTCAACCACGCCGCTTGCAATTATCACGGCAAACGACATGATCATCACGGTCTGCCTCGAAAACACCCCTGTCTTAAAGCCGTTTACCTCCGGCACCAAGCGTGATTTCCGCACCAACATGAAGTCGCGTTTTATTCTTCAAATACTTTATCAAAACGCACTTTTATATTTGCAATATCTGCACACCATCGATAAAAAGAGCGACGAGGTCGAAACCAAACTCCATAAGTCAACCAAAAACAGTGAACTGATTGAACTGCTCCGACTTGAAAAGAGCTTGGTGTACTTCACGACCGCACTGCGCTCCAACGAAGCCGTTTTGGAAAAACTGCTGCGCACCGAGATCATCCGCAAATACCCTGAGGATGCCGATTTACTCGAAGATGTCATCGTTGAAAACAAACAGGCCATCGAAATGGCCAACATTTACAGCGGCATTTTGAGCGGTATGATGGATGCGTTCGCTTCGGTCATTTCCAATAACCTGAACATCGTCATGAAAGTGCTTGCCATCGTGACTATTGTCATGGCGATTCCCACGATGATCTTTTCGGCCTACGGCATGAATATCGCGCCAGAGGGCATGCCTTTTGCCTCGAGCCCGTACGGTTTTGTCTCTATCATTGGCATCTCGCTGCTGCTCAGTATCATCGTTGCCATCATCTTCGGCAAAATCAAAATGTTCAAGTAGAACAGAACACAAGTAAGTGTAAAGTTTAAAGTGTAAAACTTAAAGTGAAATTCCCTTATGCCTTTCTTGACATGACTAATCTAATCGTTTCGGATATGTCACTTTATACTTTAAACTTTACATTTTACACTCTATTTCAGAATTAATCTTCTGTAAAGTGTCATCAGTTCAATAAATTTCGCCGCGTCACCGCCGGCATCGGGGTGGTATTGCTTTGCCAATTCCCGAAATCGCTTCTTTACGGCGGTTTCGTCCGCGTCGAACGGCAATCCCAATTGTATCAAAGCCTCGCGGTTATAGAGCAGTCGTCCTTGTATGATGCTCTCTTGAAACAACTCTCCGTAGACATACGCCCAATATTCATCGATCACGGCCTTGAGTTGCTCTCGGGACATACCGCACAATTCACTCAGTCCGTACCGCGACTTTTTCTTTCTGTTTTGCCCACTCCTTGTTTGATTGTTTTCGGTGAGGTCAAAAAAACTGTCCCAGACCAAAATGGGGCAGTTTTTCAACTGTCCCGATGTCCGCAGCGTGCACTCCAGCTTTTTTTGATTGCGCAGTTTTTTCTTGACATCGGCAACGTCCATAACGGGTTTTTACCCCCTCATGTAGGGGTCGGCGTCCTCGACGACCCGTAATCGTTTTATGCTTGTTTCTAAGCGGATGCCCCTTAATTCCCCTCTATAGGGTGTCGCAAGCGACGCCCTTGGGGTGCCTGCAAAGCAGGCGGGGTGGTTCCCCCCGCAGGGCGACCCTACTGTGCTCCCTTACTTCTTGCGCTTTTTTAAATTCAAATACTTCGCCAATCCGCCCTCGGCGGTTTCGCGGTAGCGTTTTGAAAGGTCTTTGCCCGTCTCGTACATCGTTTTAATCACCGTATCGAACGACACTTTGCGCGTCTCGGTTAAAAAATCGGCAATTCGAAACGCATTGATCGCACGCATCGCCGCAACCGCGTTGCGCTCAATGCACGGGATCTGTACCAATCCGGCCACCGGGTCACAGGTCAGCCCCAAATGGTGTTCCATCGCCACTTCGGCGGCATATTCGATTTGATCCAAACTCATGCCGAACAACTGCGCCACCGCCGCTGCCGCCATCGAGCACGCACTGCCGATCTCGGCCTGACAGCCGCATTCCGCGCCGCTGATCGAAGCGTTTTGCTTGATCAGATTTCCGATCACACCCGCCGTCTCCAGCGCATGAATGATGTCTTCATCCGTAAAATTGTTGGCTTGCTGCATATATTTGAGCACCGCCGGAAGCACGCCGCTGGCTCCGCAAGTCGGCGCGGTCACGACCTCGCCGCCGCCCGCGCTCTGTTCGCTCACGGCAAAAGCATAAGCGCATACAATCCGGTTTTCCCTTGTTTGCGGCGACTCGTTTTCGTGTCTTCGGTTATATAGATGGTTTGCCTTGCGGCTGACCTCGAGACCGCCCGCCAAAATTCCTTTTGCGGCAAGCCCCTCGTCGATGGCCTTCTGCATCACCCGCCAGACCTCGTGCAGATACTGATGTATCCGCTCGCCCTCGGTTTTTTCGACATACTCCCAAATCTGCCAGTCGTTTTTTCGGCAGGTCTCGGCAATCTCGGCAAAGCTGTTTTCGCTGTAATATTGGCTTGGCTCTTTAGCCTCTTCGCCCAAAATACGAAAACTTCCGCCGCCGACGCTGATCACGCGGCGCATCCCGATCTCAGCCCCGTTTTGATAGGCAAACAGATCCATGGTATTCGGATGCGGCAACCGGGTGGTCTTTTTATCAAAAACCACCTCACAGGGTTTTGGCGCAAACGCGTTTTGGATTACAAGATCGGTCATATGCCCCTGCCCGGTCATGGCAAGAGAGCCGTATAAAATGCACTTGTATGTATCGGCTTCGGGATATATCGATGCGAAATATCTCGACGCTTTGTCGGGTGCCATCGTGTGTGAGCTCGAAGGCCCGCGTCCGATTTTATAAAGATGCCGCAAAGAGTTCATTTTTTTACCTCATACCCGCTCAAATACGGGGCTTTCGCCATCATTTATCATTCGATACAAGTAAATATCGGAGAACTGTCTTTCTCCGTCCGCATTGTTGTGGCTGACATAAAACAGTCCGCCATCCAGCGCGCAGATACCGGTTTGGCCGTATTCAAAGGCACTTGTTCCCACCGGTTCGATCACGAGATGTTGCTCCCCGCTGTCCTTGATGGCCTTTACTGCGGATGCTTTTTTTCCGTCAAACCAAAACATCGGCGGATTGGAAAATTCGGGCTTCTGCCCCCGATAGACCGCCATCAGCCATTTTTGGCTGTGGGCATCGTATTCGAGATTTTGCACACCGAATACCGTGTTGCCGGTGAAGATAAAAATTTTGCCGTCGGATTGTTCGGGTCCCGACTTGTGCGGCGCTTTTTGATCGAGCGGCCGCTCGTATTTGACGAGTTCTTCCCGCTCATAACGCAATATAAGTTGATAATCGTTGTCCCCGCGCAAAATATCCCCGTAGATACCGTAGGCGACATGGAGATATTCCTTTGTCCCGGCGGGTTGTCCGAATGCCGGTCCGAAGCCGGTGCCGTCGATGCCGCTGCAGCCGTAGCGATGCCCCGGCGCCTCATAATCGTTCACGACTTCATGCAGATAAACCGCTGTCATAACACCGTCATTCGTCGCGTCCATATCGGGTCTTGTGATGCGGTCGACGTCAAACGCGACGGTGTAAAACCCATTGATGATCTCGGAACTGTCGCCGAGATTTTTTCGGATGCCCGCGCCGATGCAGTCGTTTTTATACTCCAGCGAACCCCATACGCGCCCGTCGTGTTCGCAAAAGTCGATACAGCCCAAATGGCCGGTCAGACCGCCTGCACTGCCGACGAGTTTTCCGTCAAGGGTATATTTGAGCAGCGCGGTCGTAAAAGAACAGTACAAAAAGCCCTTTTTCACATCGATCGCAATGCCCTGTATGTGACATTTGGGATAATAGCCCGTAAATATGTGTTTTGGAAACGTCATACCTGCCTCCGCAGCAAAGGAGGGAGCAGATGCTCCCTCACGTTACTTATCAATTAATACGCCTTACCCCAGATGACCTCGCATGTTGCGGGCTTGCCGCACACAACGCATTTTTCAGACGGCATATTTTGTTCAAACGGGATACAACGGCTCGAGAGCCCGGCTTTTTCTTTCATCGCGTCCTCGCAGGCCTCGTCGCCGCACCAGGAAGCATGGACAAACAAGTTCTCGTCGCCGTGTGCCATAATCTCCTCCATCGAAGCACAGCGCAGTGTCCGGCGTTCCAAGTTGACTTTGGCTTTTTCATAAAGCCCGTTTGCCAGTTCTTCGAGCATCTTGGGAATCACGGTTTCGAGTTCGGAAAGTGCGACAAAGGTCTTTTCACCGTTATCGCGGCGCACGAGCACGCACTGGTCTTTTTCGATATCCTTCGGCCCGATTTCCAAGCGCAGCGGAACGCCCTTCATCTCATACTGGGCAAATTTCCAACCGGCGGAGTTGTCGCTGTCGTCGAGTTTGACTCTTGCAAATTTTGCAATGCGGTTTTTCAGTTCGGCGGCCTTCTCGAGCACGCCTTCTTTGTGCTGCGCGATCGGGACGATCACGACTTGAAACGGAGCGACCGCGGGCGGCAGAACCAGTCCGTTGTTGTCGCCGTGGGTCATGATGATCGCGCCGACAAGCCGCGTCGAAACGCCCCAGCTGGTCTGGCACGGATATTGCAGCGTGTTGTCGCGGCCCGTAAAAGTCACGCCGAACGCACGCGAGAACCCGTCGCCGAAATAATGGCTGGTTCCGGCTTGCAATGCCTTGCCGTCGTGCATCATGGCCTCGACCGCATAGGTCGCCTCCGCACCTGCGAACTTTTCACTCTCGGTTTTTTTGCCTTTGGTCACGGGGATCATCAGCGACTTTTGGGCGAATTCGGCATAAACACCCAGCATCTGCTCGGTCTCGGCAACGGCTTCGTTCGCGGTCTCATGGATCGTATGCCCCTCCTGCCACCAGAACTCACGGCTGCGCAAGAACGGTCTTGTGGTCTTTTCCCAGCGAATGACGCTGCACCACTGGTTATATTTCATCGGCAGGTCGCGCCACGACTGCAGCACATGGGCAAAATGTTCGCAAAACAACGTCTCGGAGGTCGGGCGAATGCACATCGGCTCCTCCAGCTCCTCCAGGCCGCCGCGCGTGACCCAAGCCACCTCGGGTGCAAAGCCCTTGACATGGTCTTTTTCCTTTTGTAATAAGCTCTGGGGAATCAGGAGCGGCATTGCGACATTCTCATGCCCGGTGGCCTTGAACATCCCGTCGAGAATCTTCGTGATATTTTCCCAGATCGCATAACCGTAAGGCCGCAGCACTACGCACCCCTTGACCGCCGTGTAGTCCACCAGTTCCGCCTTTAAGCAGATATCGGTATACCACTTGGTAAAGTCCTCTTCCATCGAGGTGATTGCTTCGACTTTGTTCTGATTGCCCGCCATTTTTAATAACCGCCTTTTTATGTTGATGGATTATTTACATGCTGAAAAATCGGAGACCACTCCGTGCGTAAATAGTATTTGAATCCGATCAGCCGATAATGCTCTGATCGGCGCAGACAATGCCTTTTGCTGTCAGCACTTCGGAGACCTTGTCGGGATATTCAACCCGCAACACCATATACGCACCCTTGGCTTTTCCCAAGAAAGCGTACATATACTCGACACCGACTCCGGCTTCGTTCAGCACCCGCAGCACGGGCAGCATTCCGCCGGGTTTATTCTCGATGCCGACGATCAAAACATCGGTCAGAGAAACGGTGTGCCCCTGTTCACGCAGCAGTGTGACCAACGTGTCGGGGTCGCTGACAACCATACGCAAAATGCCGAATTTTGCGGTGTCCGCGATGCACAGAGCCACAATGTCGATGTTCTTTTTTTGCAGCAGCTCCGCCACTTCGCAGATACTGCCGGCCTTGTTTTCCAAAAATACCGATAGCTGTTTCAACATTTGCGCTTCCCCCTTGTATTGTGATGCTTTATGATTTCAAATCCGCCGTGAGAGCGGATGAAGTCCCGTTATGACTTTAATTTAAATACCGCTTGCGTAACCGCGCTCGAACGCATCGATGTTGAGTTTGACAAACTGTGGTTTGACGGTCTGTTCGATGGCATTCAAAAATTCTTCTTTCGGGATGTCAGAGTGTTTTGCCAGCAGCCCGATCAACACCACGTTAACGGCTTTGATGTTCCCCAGTTCCTCTGCGATTTTGAGCGCATCGCAGGTATAGAGCTTCACGCCGTAGCCGCGGATGGTCTCGGCGATGTTCTCGGGGTATTTTTCGACGCCCGAAATGACCGGCATCGGCGGGATTTTTTGTTCGCTCATCACCGCGACACCGTCCGGTTTTAAAACCGGCAGCCAGCGCAGACATTCGAGCTGTTCAAACGCCAGTAAAATATCCGCTTGCCCGTTTTCAATTAACGGAGAAGCGACCTTGTCGCCGTACCGGACATAGGTGACCACCGAGCCACCGCGCTGCGACATGCCGTGGACTTCGCTGACTTTGACGTCAAAACCCAAATTCAACGCGCACTGGCCTAAAATCTTACTAGCGAGCAGGGTTCCCTGTCCGCCGACGCCCGCGATAACAATATTTCTAATCATATCTGTCACCTCACACAATTGCATCAAACTTGCAGACACTCTTACAGAGTCCGCAGCCGGTGCACAGGGTCTGGTCTATGTATGGGCCGTCCGAACCGTTGACGATGGCGGGACAGCCGATTTTTAAACACGCTTTGCACTTTTTACACTTGTCGGGCAGAATCTTCAACTGCGGCAACTTCTTGACCTCTTTGAGCAGCACACAGGGTCTGCGCACAATGATCACACTGGGTTCCGATGTCGCAAGTTCCTCGGTCAGCGCCGTTTTGCAGCCCTCGAGATCGAACGGATCAACCGTGCGTACCCGCTTGATGCCGAGCGCTTTACAGAGCAGTTCCAGATCGGCTTCGACGGTCGGCTCGCCTTTGATGGTCTTGCCGGTTAGAGGGTTCGGCTGGTGACCGGTCATGCCCGTAATGCGGTTGTCGAGAATCAATACAGTGGAAATCCCTTTATTATATGCGATGTCGCAAAGTCCGGTCATGCCGGAGTGCATAAATGTCGAATCGCCGATCACGGCCACGGAGCGTTTTGCGGAGTCCTCGCCGCGCGCGACATTAAAGCCGTGCAGTGCTGAGATCGAAGCGCCCATGCAGACGATGCTGTCCATGGCGGAAAGCGGCGGAGCCGCCCCGAGCGAATAGCAGCCGATGTCGCCGCTGACATAGAGTTTCATCGACGAAATTACATGGAAAATCCCGCGATGCGGGCAACCCGGGCACAACACAGGCGGGCGGTTCGGCACCTTATGGGCTTCAAGCGTTTGGACTTCTTCGCCCAAAATGACTTTTTTAATCGTATTGGCGGTATATTCGCCGCAGAGTGAAAACAGTTCTTTGCCCTTGCAGGCGATGCCGATCTTGGCGCAGTGGGTCTCAATTATGTCATCCAGTTCTTCGAGCACATATAATTCGTCGACGCTTGCCGCAAAATCTTTGATCAGCTTAACGGGCAGCGGATTGATCAATCCGAGCTTGAGATAGCTCGCCTTGTCTCCGAGCGCCTCTTTGGCGTATTGATAGGTGATGCCGGAGGTAATCACACCCATTTTACCGCCTTTTTCGATGCGGTTCAACGGGGTAGTTTCGGCGAATTCAACCAGCTCTTTCATCCGCTGCTCAACGACAATATGGCGCGCACGGCTGTTGGCCGGCACCATGACCCGCTTTGCGGCGTTCTTTTCATAAGGTTTCAATTCGACCTCATCCCGTTCACCCAGTTCTATCGGTGTGCGGGAATGCGAGACGCGGGTGGTCAGTCGCAGCAGCATCGGCGTGTCGAACAGTTCCGAAAGGTCAAATGCCGCTTTTGTATAGTTGAGGCATTCGTCGGAGTCCGACGGTTCGAGCATCGGTAGCTTGGACGCGATGGCATAGTGGCGCGAATCCTGTTCGTTCTGGGAGGAGTGCATCCCCGGGTCATCGGCGACCGCAAGCACAAACCCGCCGCCCACGCCGGTATACGACGCGGTGAAAATGGGGTCTGCGGCCACGTTCAGGCCGACGTGTTTCATTCCGCAAAACGCGCGTGCGCCGCCGAACGAAGCCCCGATGGCGACTTCCGCCGCGACCTTTTCATTGGGTGCCCACTCGCAATACATCTCGTCATATTCGGCTGCATACTCGGTGATCTCGGTGCTGGGCGTGCCGGGATAACTGGAAACGACCTTACATCCGGCCTCATAAAGCCCTCTGGCGACCGCCTCGTTGCCCAAATACAGCTTTTTTTCACTCATTATTTTTATCCTCCGGAATATGTATCTTCATTCAAAAAATAAAACTCAAGAAATCCGGATTTTTTCTTTCGAAATACAAAAACCCGATTTTCATGAGTATAACATAAAAACACCTTGTTTTCAAGGGTTAAACTTCGGTGAACGATGGCCGGAATCCGATTAAAACTTCGGTTTTGAGGCTAACGGCAGTAGTTCCACTAATGTGTGTTCGTGAAAATCGTCGCTTGAACGTGCGGTGATGATTTTGAAATCGGATTCGCAGAACTCGGCGATCACCTGACGGCAGACGCCGCAGGGCGTGCAGAAGTCCACCTGTCCCTCTCCGAGGTTTTCAAGCCCGCCGACCACCGCGATGGCGGAGAATTTTTTAACGCCTTCACTGATCGCTTTAAAAAAAGCCGTCCGTTCGGCGCAGACCGTCGGTGTAAAGGTGATGTTTTCAATGTTGCAACCCAAAAAGACGCGTCCGTCGGCAGACAACAGCGCCGCCCCGACAGCGAAGTGCGAATACGGCACATAGGCGTTTTTGCGCGCCTCGAACGCGGATGCGACTAAAGTCGAATGATCCACTTTGCCCTCCTATCCATCACACTACTTAGTTAACAGTTAACAGTTTAAAGTGAACAGTGACATTTATCTGTAAGAAATAATCGATTTTAACATAAAAACCTTCGGGCTATCACTGTACACTGTTAATTGCCAACTGCTAACTAACATATCGTTTACGCAATCTCTAACGCAATTTCCATCATGTCCGTAAACGCGTTTTGGCGCTGTTCGGCGGTGGCGTTGCCCTCTTTGAACAGGCAGTCCGAGATCGTCAGAATGCACAGTGCCTGTTTTCCGGCTTTAGCGGCATTCATGTAGAACGCAGCCGCCTCCATCTCGACCGCGAGTACGCCCATGTCCCGGAACCCCTCCGAGAATTTTTTATCCTCGCCGTAAAAAGTGTCCGAAGACACAATGTTACCGACCCTGTATTTGATGCCGAGTTTTTCGGCGGTGTCAGCGGCGGCTTTAAGCAAATTCCAGTCGGCAATCGGGGCAAACGTCCCGGCTAAATTAAACATCGTGGCATAGTTGGAGTTGGTGCAGGCACCCATGCCGAGAACAATATCTCCGACATCGAGTGACATATCAAAGGCGCCCGCTGAGCCGATCCGGATGATCCGCTCGACCCCGTAAAAATTATAAAGCTCATGCGAATAGATGCCGATGGACGGGATGCCCATGCCGCTGCCCTGCACCGACACGCGCTTGCCCTTGTAATAACCGGTATAGCCGAGCATTCCGCGCACTTGGTTATAACAGACCGCATCGGTCAGATAGGTCTCGGCGAGCTTTTTGGCCCGCAGCGGGTCACCGGGCATCAAAACGGTTTTTGCGATGTCTCCGGCTTTGGCTTCAATATGGGGGGTCGGAATAGGCATTTTCATCTCTCCTTCGGTTTAATACCTTGACTCTTTAAAATCTTCGGGTTTTTTTGGCTCTTTAGGCCAGTATTTCTCTGGAACTCCGATAGCCTTTGCCAGCTTGGGTTTTTTTAATGTGACTCCAATTACTTCCGGGTCTCTCAAGGCAAAAATAGTTTTCTTGTCTTGCAAAACGGTGACATACGGAAAATTGATTACTTTACAGGAATAAACCCCTTGATCGATATAACTTCCGATGTTTTTCCAAGTCATCACCGCAGTCAATGCCACAAAAAACAAAAATACCGGATAACGCCATTTGGGCATTTTGATGATGAATAAGCCGGCTAAGACGATTTCGACCATTTTAAGCGGAAACATCATACGGCTTGCGAACAGCGGTGATGAAATCATTACAAAGTAGATACCCAATCCGTAACAGTATATTTTAAAAAGCAACTCCGCCGTTGTGTCACTGTTCTCGTTTTCTTTTTGATATTTAAGATAAACAAAAGCAATCACGCCAAATGTGACCAATCGCTCAGCTAAAGCCGCCCAACTGATATCTTTAATTCCGTAAAAAGTATATTCTTTTCCGGCCGCCAGTGACAATTTACCCAAAAGCTCGCAGATAAACGGAACGCTTGCCACCATTCCTGCGACTGCACAGCCGCC
>CAZTDA010000033.1:0-10635 GCA_964612155.1 uncultured Eubacteriales bacterium
CACTTACATGAATGTACTGCGAAAAGAAAAAACCGTTTTGTTCGTCAATTTGATAACAGTGGCCGCCAGTTTATTAATGACGATATTATCCGTATACATATTTCAAAATTTGTCACTTGCGGTATTATCAATCGTGATATTACTGGGTTTCCGCTGCATATGCGGGGAAATTATTTTAGCCCGCTTTTTAAATCGAAAAGCGGCATTTGATATTATTCTTATGCTGATAATCGCATCGACTTTTATATTAATTAACTGGTATATTGATTCATGGTTAGCATTCGGTTTGTATTTTATAGTATATATGTTATATTTGGGGATCACCTCAAAGAGCATTAAAAATACAATAGGGACACTAAAACTGCTCATGAAGGGAACCGCTTAAAAAAGCAAAACCACCGTTGATCACCAACAATCGAATACCGATCATAAAAGCCCGTACTGCGGGCTTTTTAATTGCAAGCGGTTTTCTGTTTGTTTTCCGCATACACTATCGTCATTACCCGATAGGAGCGCAAAATATGTCACAGATTCCATACGGTATCGAAAGTTTCGGACGGCTTCAGACCGTGATGGTCAATTGTCCGGTCGAGTCATTGTCCAAAGTCACCGAGGATAACCGGGAGTTTTTCCTGTTTGATGCGGTGCCGAATGTAGATAAATATCTCGAAGAACATCAAAAATATCAGGCACTGCTTGAGCAGCATGGGGTTCGCGTGCTGCATCTGTCCGACCATGTCGACCGCAACCGGGACTTGCTTGCGCGGCTGCCGAATTTGGCCTATATGCACGACATTGCAGTTGTCAGCTCCCACGGGGCGATTCTGTCCAATATGTCCTCCATGGGTCGCCGCCACGAGGAAATCGTCGTAAAAGAAGCGTTAACCGACCTCGGAATTCCCATTTTATACGAACCCTGTGAGGGCGACTCGTTCGAGGGTTGTTTGTTGTTATCGCCCAAGACCCTGTTTGTCGCCGATACCGAGCGCCACGAACAAAAAGCCATCGAAAAATTCATCACTTATATTCTCTCATATTTCGAAGAGGTCATCTATGCCCAAATCCCGCAGGAGCGGCGCTATATGCACCCGGATATGGTGCTCAACCGCATCACCCCGCAGCTGATGGTCTACTATCCGCCCGCGTTTTTAAAGACCTTTTATATCACCCGTGAAAAACGCACCGAAATCGATCTGAACACCTGGATGAAAGAGCGCAAAATCACCTTAATTCCCTTATCCGACCGGGAACAGCAGCACTGGGGCAGCTCGTTTGTACCGCTCGAACCGGGCACCCTCTTCTGTTATGACATCTCCTATGACGCGAATACGCTTCATCTTTTGGAACAGGAGGGCGTCAAGTTCATCTTTTTCCATCCCGAAGCGCTATTGGCGGGCGGCGGCAGTTTGCGCTGCCTGACCATGCGTATCCACCGCAGCAGTTGATTCGCGTAATCTTTTCCGTTTTCGGTTGAAAGTCCTTGGGGTTCGCGGTATAATGCAACCGGATCGTATTGCATCACATAAAATCCGGGAGGTGCTTGAAATGACATCGCGGGAGCGGTTTTTAAACGTGATGAACGGAAAAATGCCGGATCGTGTTCCGGTCACGCTGTTTATTGCGGATCAGGGGCATTTTATCACACAGGTTTATCCCGATGTTGACCCGTGGGACTTTCCCGCGCTTCAATTGAAAGTAATCGAGATTCAAAAGCAGCTCGGCGCAGATGTATTTTTGCGCATGCTGTATGATGTCACCGACCCATTACATATTCACATGGGCGGATTGGACATTACCCATAATGCAGAGAATTGGGAAATCAAAACCGAGGAATTCCATAACGGCAATACGCTGGTGAAAAAGTCCGTCATTTCAACGCCAGACGGCAAGCTTGAGCAAGAATTCTCCATCAACGAGCTGCGAAAAGGCACCTTTATGTACGGCTGCACCAAAAAGCCGATCAAAAATGCCAAAGACCTCGAAATTGCCGTTAAATACGAGCCGAGAATGCCCGAGACCTTCAAGGCTGATGTCAAACGGAAAGTCATGCGAATGAAAGACGCGGTCGGAGACGACGGCATTGTCGGCGTCTGGGCGCCCCACGGCCCCTTTAACAATGCCTCTTTGTTGATTGAACAAGATGTACTGTATTCACTGTTTTATGAAGATTATGAATATTACGAAAAGCTGATGGATTTCGCTTCTGAACGGATTTTGGATTATACCCGCGCGATGAGTGAATCCGGAGCGGATGTGCTTTGCATCGGCGGCAATGTCGCCGGGGGTTTTGTGGGCAAACAAAATTACGATCAATACATACTTCCTTTCGAAAAAGAATATATCGCCTTCTGCCAAAAAACCGGAATCCCGGCCATGTATCACAACTGCGGGCAGATTATGAATCTGGTGGAATCGTATAAACAACTCGGCGTAAAAATCGTGGAACCCTTCTCCCCCCCGCCCCTCGGGGATACCGACATCAAAAAAGCCAAAGCGCTTGTCAACGGCGATTATGTAATGTTGGCGGGCATTGACCAGGTCAATGTGCTGCAAAAAGGCGGCAAGCAAGATGTCATCAAGACGACACGGGAACTGGTTAACGCCGTTAAACCGGGCGGAAAATGCATCGTTCAATCAGCGGATTTTTTGGAATACGGAACCCCGCTTGAAAACCTCGAGGCCTTTATCAATACCGCAAAAGAATGCGGCGTTTATTAAGAAGTTCTAAATATAAAAATATGATCGGGAGGAATATATTTTGCTGCAGCCTGGAAAAGTTTTAAAAGCGCAAACCAACGGTAACGATATCATCTTCACCTGTGAAAATGAGGTGACCCTAAAGCTCAGTTTCCCCCATGCGTCCGTCCTGCGTGTGCGCATGAGCAAAACCCCGAATCCGCGTCCGTCAATTATGGTGGATCTGGGTTATATCAAAGAATCCTTAGAGGAGACCCCTTTTGACCTCACCGAAACCGATGAAGCATATCGCATCAGCACCCGCAATTTGGTTGTTTCTGTCGGTAAACGGGATGCGCGGATTCAACTTCTTGATCATAAAGAGCATTGCATTTTACAGACCCCCTGCTCCGCGCCCCCGCAGATCGGCAAGGAGAGTTTACTCACCTTTGACATGAAGTCCGAAGAGCATTTTTACGGCTTCGGCTTTCAGCGCAAAACCCTCGACGCGCGCGGTCACAAGCTGACATTCACGCGCAATTACCGCTGGAACGAAGCCACCACCCCCTACTTTTTAAGCACTTCCGGCTACGGCTTTATCTCCGCCAACACCTTTGACCAGACCTTTGATTTTACGGGCGATGATACTTATTCCGTCTTCGCCAAGGGCGGACATGTCGACTTCTTTATCTTTTACGGACCCGAATTCAAGGATATTATCAATCTCTACACCGCTTTGACGGGCAGACCCGTGATGGTGCCGAAATGGGCGATGGGGATGTGTTATATTGCCCGCTGTTTCGAAAACGACAAGGGGCTTTTAAACATCGCCCGCCGTTTTCGCACCGAACAAATCCCCTGCGATATGCTCGGCCTCGAACCCGGCTGGGAAGAGCACTGGTACAGCATGGACTGGATCTGGAACAAAGAGCGCTTCCCAGAGCCGGAGAAAATGATCCGTCAGCTCAGCGAGTTAGGCTTTAAATTCGAACTGTGGGAATCCGGAAAAGCGCCCACGGAGGGCTATCTCGACCCCGAAGTCCGGGAAAAGTGGTTCCGAGAGCGCGTAGACGCCAGCATCAAAAAAGGCGTGGCTTTTTATAAACAGGATGATCCCTATCCCCGCTGTATCACCACCACCGAAATGGTGTTAAACCCCGATGTCAGCGTCTTTGTAAAAGATACCGACGACTATACCGAGGAAGAGACTAAAAACATCACCAATACGCTCTATACCAAAACGCTGTTCGACGGCTTCCGCCGGGTGACGGGCAAACGGACCATCGTCATGCTGCACGCCTATAACTCGTCCACCTCGTCTCAGATGTTTCCCACCGCATGGGCGGGCGATTTCAAGCTCGGCAACGGCGCGTTGAATGCCGGTCTCTCGGGACATGCCATGGTCAGTCAGGATATGGACAGCGAGTCGCCCGAGGGGCTGCATTTCGGCTTTTTAACGCCGTTTTCCATCATCGACAGCTGGGCGTATTACCGCGAGCCGTGGCTCTATTCCGAGGCCAATATGGACATCACCCGCTTTTACTCCAAATTCAAAAGTAGTTTATTTCCTTACTTATATACCACCCTGTGGCAGGCGCACACCACGGGTATGCCGATGCTGCGCCCGATGATTTTGGCGTTTCAAGACGACCCGAACACCGCCCTGTTGGACAAGCAGTTTATGCTCGGCGATGCCCTGTTGGTCGGTACCGGCACCACGCCCGTCAATATGGACTTCCGCGAAGAGAACAACCACGCCGATGCGAGGAACACGGCAAAGATCTATCTGCCGAAAGGTCACTGGGTTGATTATTGGACGGGTAAAGCCGTTGAAAGCAGCGGCGTATGGCATACCGCCTCTTGGCCCGAAACGGCGGGTGGACCGCTGTTTGTCAAAGCCGGTGCGATCATCCCGATGACCAACGCGGGTGATTCGATTTCGCAAAACAAGCAGGAACTCTCGGTTCTTGACATCTATCCCCTCGCCGAATCAAAATCGAGCACGCAAATTTACGCCGACGACGGCGAGACCTTTGATTATGAGGATAATCGTTTCGCGCTCACACAGATCGACTGCGAAGACGCAAACGGCACCGTCAAAATTCACATCGGCGATGCTGTCGGCGATTATGCCGGAAAAAATCAAAAAGCGCATCTGTTAAAACTCCATCTCAAAAACATCCCCGAAAAAATTTGTTCGAAACAAATCGCTTTGACGGAATGTTCCGATTTAACCAATCTTTTCGGTTCTTACAATTCGGGCTGGCACTTTGACAGCGACGCGCAGATACTCTGGATAAAACCCGCCGCCGGTTGGAAATTGAAACAGCAAACCGATGATTTTCTGAGTTTTTACAACGCGGAAATCGACTGGGCGGATAATGTTGAAAGCCCTACCGAAATCGATTTGCAAATCACCAAAGGGCAAATCAACAAAAAGTACGGTGCTGCTGCAGCAAAAATCGCCCTGTCAAGTCAATATCCGGTGCTGCTTGCGGACGGCGAAAGCCAAACTGTCATCAAAGCTGTGCTTCAAGATTCAACCGGAAAGCCCGTTAATCAGCAAGTCCGGTTGGTCTTAACCGTCACCGGCAGCGGCAAATTCCAAAACAGTCAGCAGCAAATCGAAGTTGAAACCCAAAACGGAGTCGCCGAAGCCGTTCTGATCTCTTCCGAAACCGAGGGCAACGCTCTGATCACCGCGAAAATTAAGAGGCTTCCCGACGCAACTGTTACCGTAAAAGTGGTTCGGGGCACTTTCGATGTGGTGTTCAATCCGCCCGAGCGGGTGCGCCTTTACGCCGGCGACTGTTGGCTGCGCTATTACGTCTTCACCTATGCCCAGATCAAATATCAAAACGAAATCATCCACTCCGCCAAATCAAAGGTGTCCATCGAAATCACGGGCAACGAAGAACGCACAATCGAGCGAAATCATGCCGCTGCGGCCATTTGCGGTACGGCGCGGTTTCCGGGCATTGTCCTCGGCGACCCGACCCAGCCGCCCGACATGGTGTTTCATTTCAAAGCCAAAGGCGTCGCCCCGACTGATTTCAAGTATCATCTTAACTAAAATCCCAAAAAGATTTAGGAGGAAATCCATGCAGACCCCCAAACGCTACCCCTGCACCATTCTTGCCAGTGCGGTGATCCCCTGGACTGAAAATTATGAATTTGATGAAAGCACATTCCGCCGCCAAGTGCAAGCGATTACGAGCAGAGGGATTACGCACATCTATGTATTCGGCACGGCGGGCGAAGGGTATGCGGTATCCGACGAACAGTATGAAGCCATTATCCGCGCGTTTGCCGACGAGATGAAAGCGCCCGGATTAGAGCCGATGGCAGGGGTCATCAGCGTTTCGCAGACCACCATTTTAAAACGGATCAAGCTGGCTTACGATTATGGCATAAGGGATTTTATGATCACCATGCCGTGCTGGGGTGCTCTGTCCGACGCGGAAATGAATCGGTTTTTCCACGATGTCTGCTACCCGTTTCCCGATTGCCGTTTTGTCTATTATAATCTGTTGCGCACCAAGCGGCTGTTGAGTGTGCCGGAACTTGTGGCAATGGCTAAAGAGATTCCGAATTTGGCGGGGGTAAAATTTTGTTCAAACGACTTTTTTGTGGTTGGGCAGATTGCAACCGCAAACAGTCCGCTGCAGTTTTTCGTGACCGAGGCGGCGCTTCTGCACGGCAATATGCTGGGTGAATGCAGTTTGTTGATCACCATCGGAAACATTAATATCAAAAAAGCATTTGAATATTTTAACGCTGTGGGGAACGGCGACCTGGGCAAAGCAATCGGCCTTTACCGCGAGATCATGGCAATGAATCAAACCCTGTATCGCCTCTGCGAGGGAACCAAGATCGACGGCGCTTATGACAAGATGTTTTCGAAATTGGTTGACCCGGCATTTCCGCTGCGATTACTGCCCCCCTACACTTGTTACGGCGAGGAAACATGCGAAATGTTTCGCTGCTATGTGAAAGAAAATTTCCCCGAATGGCTGGAACCTCAGTCGAAATATTAAACATTTCTTTATCTTTACTCATCCTTGTCATATTTTAAATTTTTAAGCCCGATATAAAGAAATTGTAATCGTGTTTATTTATTATCGAAAACCGTCGGAATTTCTTGAATTTTCCGAAATATTTCGTTATAATGAATTTAAAGGTTTATCTCTTTCACATTTCAGCGTTTTAAATCCGGTACATATGCCGTTGTTATCCATCAACAGTACTGTTGCCTTGGGGCATTTCCTGATTCGGAATGAGAGAGGTGTTATATGGCGAATCAAAGCATGAAAAGCAGCAGTTCAAACGACCGTCCGCATACAAAACGAACCCGATTATTGGTCATCCTGCTTTTAATTGTCATGATCTCTTTAAGCGGATTATATCTAAAGTTTACGTGGAGTCGATATCGGGAAGCTGCGTCTTCCGAAGCAATCATGCTGGCGGAATCATTGGAATCACTTTTAGATTACGAGCATATATCGGTTTTATCGGGTAATACCGACGATCTGCAAAAACCGGAGTATTCCGCAACGAAGTTAAGCTTGATTCGGCTGGTCGAGGCGAAAAATCGAATTCGCTTTGCCTATCTGATGGCTTTGCAAAACGGTAAAGTGATATTTTTAATGGATTCCGAGTTACCCGACTCCCCCGACTATTCCCCGCCCGGGCAAGTTTATATAGAAGCAGACGAGCAAACTTTAGAACCCTTTCAAACCGGAAAAACGGTTTTATGCCGTCCGATGACCGATCGATGGGGCACTTGGATCAGCGTGCTTGTTCCCGTCAAAGACGATAACGGTGCCATCATAGCCAGCTTAGGGCTCGATTATCCCGCCGAGGACTGGAATTCACGCCTGTGGAATCAAATGATTCCTGACGTGTTGATTGTATTTTGCGTATTCATGCTCTTGATTGCGCTGCTTTACTCCCGCGTCCAGAGCTCGCGTCTGGATTTGCTCAGCAAAAAACTGGCGATGGATGAAGCGTTGTACCGCAGTGTTTTCAATCAGGCCCCCATCGGCATCGCTATCGTCAACGATAAAGCATTTGTCATTCAATCGGAATTCGGAAATTCGAACATCAACCCGATGTTTGAACATATACTCAACAGATCAAGTGATGAACTGGCAAGAATTAAATGGCCTCTAATTACCTACCCGGATGATTTGGCAGCCGATCTTGATCATTTCGAGCGGTTTAAAAAGGGCTTAATCGACGGCTATTCCATGGAAAAACGCTTTATCCGACCCGATGGTTCCATCGTTTGGACAACTATGAAAATTTCCGCGCTGCTCGGCAGTCCCGATATGCATCTGTGCTTGCTCGAAGACATTTCCGCCAAAAAAGAAGCGGAGCAATCTTTGCGCGAGAGCGAACGCAGCAAATCCGTATTTCTCTCGAATCTGCCCGGCATGGCTTACCGGTGTAATTATGACCGGGATTGGACGATGCAGTTTGTTTCGGACGGCTGTTACGATCTGACCGGCTATTCCCCCGAACAGCTGTTATACAACAGAGATCTTTCCTTTAACGATTTAATTGCCCCCGAATACCGCGAACTGCTTTGGGAGGAATGGAATCGCATTCTTCCGTTAAAGCTGCCGCTGCGATACGAATACGAAATCACCACCGCCGCAGGAGAGCGGAAATGGGTGCTCGAGATGGGTCAGGGCATCTACAACGCGTGCGCAGAAGTTGAAGCGCTTGAGGGCATCATCCTCGATATCTCCGCCGAAAAGGAAATTGAAGAGATTTTCAAATATAACAGCGAACATGATATCTGGACAGGGTTATATAATCGCAGATATTTAGAAAATCTGTTAAAAGAAGATGCAAGAAGCAGATCGGTTAAAAAACGGGCCGTGATCGGCATCAACATGGGTACCGTTCAATCGTTAAACTTGACATATGGGTTTCAATACAGCCAGGAATTAATTAAAAAAATAGTAAAAACGATCAGCTCTCTTTGTACCGAACGCCGACAACTGTTCAATACATACGAAAACCGTTTTGTATTCTATGTGAAGGGCTATAAAGATAAAGAAGAATTGGCTGCCTTTTGCGATGTCATCGTGCGCGAATTAAAAACGATTCTTGACGAAGAGAGAATCGGTGCGGGCATGGGCGTTTTCGAAATCAATGATGACAATAAACACGACGTAGACGAGATATTTAAAAACCTCCTGGTGGCCTCCGAAAAAGCCATCAGTACCTGTGAAGTCGATGTCTCTTATTGCTTTTTCGATAATGAAATGCAGGCCCACATCGAACGGGAAGAAAAAATTTGCTCAGAACTCAGTCAAATCGCGGCCGGTCATCAAGTTGAACGGTTGTTTTTGTTGTTTCAACCCATTTTGGACTTGAAAACAAATTGTATCTGCGGCTTTGAAGCCCTTGCCAGATTAAACAGCGACAAATACGGGCTCGTTTCGCCTTTGGAGTTTATTCCGCTTGCCGAAAAGAAAAACCTCATTATCCCGCTGGGTGATGAGATTATTCGACAGGCATTTCGGTTTTCCAACAAACTGAAAGAAAACAATTATGGAACTGTCAGTGTGTCGATCAATATTTCAGACATTCAATTATTAAAAAACGACTTTTCGGCAACCCTGTTTTCCCTTATGGAGCAAATGCAGGTGAACCCCGCCCATATCGGGCTTGAAATTACCGAATCGATTTTTGCCTCCAATTACGATGAGATCAACCGGATTTTAGGCGCGTTAAAAGAAAAGGGGATTTACGTCGCTATTGACGACTTCGGCACCGGATATTCCTCCCTTGCGCGTGAACGCGAATTAAATGTCAGCTGTCTTAAAATTGACAAGCATTTTATCGATAATTTGCTGGGGAACCGCCATGATGAATTGATCACCGGCGACATCATCTCCATGGCGCACAAATTGGGGCACTGCACGATTGCCGAAGGAGTAGAACATGAAAGTCAGCTGCAGTATTTAAAAGATCACGGCTGTGACAAAATACAGGGCTATTTCATCGGTAAACCGCTTGACGAAAAGACAGCGCTCGGTTTTCTTAAAAATCAATCCGCCCTGTCCTGTTTGTGCAATGCATCCGTGATACCCACCGTATCCGACCCCAAGATCGAAATCTTAGATTCTTATCAAGACCAGTTAAAATTAATTCTGGATTCCACCGCTGAAGCCATTTACGGCCTTGATCTTGACGGGAATTGTATCTTCTGCAACGCCAGTTGCATTCAATTGCTGGGTTATAACAGCCAAGAGGATTTGCTCGGCAAAGAAATGCACACGCAAATCCATAATAAACACAAAGACGGATCCATGTTCCCCAAAGATGATTGCAAGATATTCCGCTCAATCCGCGAAAGCAGGGGGTATACTGCGGATGACGAGGTGTTTTGGCGGGCAGACGGGACCTCGTTTGATGTGGAATACCATTCCTATCCTCAAATTAAAAACGGGAAAGTCGTCGGCGCGGTGATTACTTTTATGGACATCACCGATAAAAAGCAAAAGGAAGCGGAGATCGAATACCTCTACTGTCACGATGTTTTAACCGGACTCTATAACAGAAGGTGTTTGGAAGAACATCGCGGAAGAATCGATATTCCCGATAACCTTCCGCTTTCCGTGATTTTCGCCGACATCAACGGTCTCAAGCTGACCAACGATATTTTCGGACATGCTGCGGGTGATGAGCTGATTAAAAAATCCGCTCAAATCATTACGAATTCCTGTCGGGAAAATGATATCGTGGCCCGCGTCGGCGGCGACGAATTCATCTTAATTCTCCCGAAAACCAACAAAAAAGACGCCGAAAAAATCCTTTCACAGATCAAATCCGGATTTGCCGATGCCCGTGTCGAAGCGGTCAAGTGCAGCATTTCGATCGGCAGCGACACCAAAACCGGCGAACAACAGTCCTTAGAGGTCGTCATTGCCAACGCAGAAAATG
>CAZTDA010000034.1:0-10353 GCA_964612155.1 uncultured Eubacteriales bacterium
GGTATAGGTGAGTCGTGCCTGCGAATGAATGATGCCTTCAAAGAAGCTGAATTTGGTCATCTTGCCGGCGGCGGAGATATTCATCTCGCACACCATGACCAGGCGATCGACTTTCGGATTCAGCGAGCACAGTCCGTTCGACAGTGCTTCCGGCAGCATCGGTACCACGCGGCCGGGAAAGTACACCGAAGTGCCGCGCTTTTGCGCTTCGGTCAGCAGATTGGTGACTTTGGTTTTTGCCACTCCGGCAAAAGTGTGCATCACATAGGCGTTGTCGCAGTAGATGCGAAAATCGCGGGAAGCGGGTCTGAGCGCCGCAAGACGCTCGATAACCTTGTGCGAATACACCGCTCCCGTCGGGTTGGCATATACCGGAACGCACCAGATGCCCTTGATATCCGGGTCATCGTTGACATATTGCTCGACCAAATCCATATCCGGTCCGTCGTCGTACATCGGGATATTGATCATGTCGAAGCCGAATTTGTCCGTGATTGCAAAATGGCGGTCATAACCTGGTACCGGGCACAGCCATTTTCGGTTTTTGCACTCATACAGCGGCACACCGCCCGCGAAAACGCCGAAAATCATCGCCCGTGCCAGCGTGTCGTACATCAGGTTCAAGCTCGAATTGCCGTAGACGATCAGGTTCTCGGCTGGGACACTCAAAATCTCGGAAAACAGCCGTTTGGCCTCCGGGATGCCGTCGAGCCCGCCGTAGTTGCGCGCATCCAAACCGTCTTCGGATTGCAAGTTGGAATCCGGCCCCAAAACCGATAAAATCGGGTTGGCAAGCGAGAGCATTTCGGGTGCGGGCTTTCCGCGCGAGATGTCCAATTTTAGTCCTTTGGCCTTATAGTCGTTATAAATCCCCTGTAAAAGGGCTTTTTGAATCAATAATTGCTCGCGGGAGAGTTTTGTAAAATTCATATCATCACCATCGATTACTTATCATTATTTATGCAAGTGTTTTGGGGGTGCGCGGAAACAGCAGCACGTCGCGGATGTTGCCGACACAGGTCAGGTACAGCAGCAGACGCTCGAGCCCCAGACCGAAACCGGCGTGTTTTGTGCCGCCGTAACGACGCAAATCGAGATACCAGCCGTAATCGTCTTTGTTGAGCTTGCACTCTGCCATGCGGCTTTCAAGCACATCAATGCGCTCTTCCCTCTGACTGCCGCCGATGATCTCACCGACGCCGGGAACCAATAAATCCATCGCGGCCACGGTCTTGCCGTCGTCGTTGAGACGCATATAAAACGATTTGATCTCTTTGGGATAATTGATTAAAAACACCGGTGATTTGTAATAAGTCTCGGTCAGCCAGCGCTCGTGTTCTTTTTGCAGATCACAGCCCCAATAGACCGGGAATTCGAACTCGACTCCGCTGTTTTTGAGCAGGTCTATTGCTTCAGTATATTCACAGACCTTAAAATCGGCGCTGACCAGTGCGTTCAGGCGGTCAAGCAATCCGGTGTCATAATGTTCGTTAAAAAACGCCAGTTCATCCGGGCACTGCTCCATGGCATATTTGACCACGGATATCAACATATCCTGCGCCAGCTGCATATCGTCAGATAGGTCGGCAAAGGCAATCTCCGGTTCGATCATCCAAAATTCCGAAGCGTGGATCGGCGTATTGGAATTTTCGGCGCGGAATGTCGGCCCGAAGTTATAGACCTTGCCGTAGCAGAGCGCAAACGCCTCGGCCTCGAGTTGTCCCGAAACCGTAAGCGATGCGGGCTTGCCGAAAAAGTCCTTAGCAAAATCAACCTCGCCCGATTCGGTCAACGGCGGGTTCTTTTCGTCCAATATGGTCACCCGGAACATCTCGCCCGCGCCCTCGCAGTCGCTGCCCGTGATGATCGGCGAATGGGTATAGATGAATCCGTTTTCGGTAAAAAACTTGTGGATGGCATAGCTCACGACCGAACGCAGCCGATAGACCGCACCGAGCGTGTTGGTGCGCGGACGCAGATGCGGCATCGTGCGTAAAAATTCCAGCGAGTGGCGCTTTTTTTGCAGCGGATACTCCGGCGAAGAAGCACCCTCGACCGCAATGGCGGTTGCCTTGAGTTCAAAGGGTTGTTTGCTGTCCGGGGTCGCGACCAAATTGCCCTCGACAACCAAAGCGCAGCCGTTGTTTTGGCGGGTCACTTCGGCATAGCCGGGCATATTCTCTTCGGCCACGACCTGAAGATTTCGAAAGCAGCTCCCGTCGTTGAGTTCGACGAAAGAAATGCCCTTGGATGCACGCAGGGTTTTGGCCCAGCCGCATACCGTGAGGGTTTTTCCGATAAACTGTTCAGGTGAAGCATAGAGTTTTGCGATTTCGACGCGTTTCATTATGGTCGCCCCTTCCAAAGATATGGATGGGGAGTATTCTACCACATTCAGGCCTTTAATGCAATCCCTTTCGCAGCCAATTCCGCGATGACCGCCTGCGTATGGGGGTCGATTTCCTCACGCGAGAGCGTCTTTTCCATCGAAACATAAACAAGGCGGATGGTGAGCGTTTTTGTCTCGCCTTCGTACTGATCGACGATCTTGACTCCGGTCAGAGTTGCGCACGGATTTTTGGCAAGCGCCTGCTCAATTTGAGAAAATTTAAATCCGTCTTTGATCACAAAAGTCAAATCGACATCGATGCCCGGGAATTTGGACGGTTCGGCGAATTTTAACACCTGCGCGGGCACGGACGAGAAGGCGTCCATATCGATTTCGGCGAATACGACGGCAGCATTCTTATCCAGCTTTTCATTCACTGTCGGGTGGATGGCGGAAACAAAACCAATTTCTTTTCCCGAAAGCGTGATCGATGCGGTATTGCGCGGGTGCTGCCAGTCGTGTTTAGGCGCGATATTGACAAAAGCGGGTTTTTGGTGTTTTAATTCGCCGCACAGATCACCGATGATTGCAAGCAGTTCGTAAAACAACGCTTTTTCGGTGCCCTCACGGTCATACAACACTATTCCGAGTGTTCTGTGCTCGTTGCAGGTTCCGTCCGCTTTTACGCCGTCAAAGATACGCCCGATCTCAAAGACGCCGTACTTTGCAGCATAGTTGCGGTTTTCGTTGACAAAACAGAGCAGCGACGGGGTGATGGCATTGCGCAGCGTGCCCAGTTCGGGCGTCGGGATGTTTAAAATCCGGACATTCTCCTCAACCGGAATGCCGAGCTTTTTATATTTCTTGCCGTCGCCCCAAATATACGAATGCACCTCGTGCAGCAGATATTTATCGACCAGCAAAGTCTTGACATTGGTTTCATCGGTCTTTTCAACGGTCTTTGCCACGGGGCGCAGCGCACTCTTTGTCGTGACGGCGTTAAAATTGTCGTAACCGTAGATGCGTGTGATCTCCTCGATGATGTCGGCGGAGATCGTGACATCCTTTGTCGCACGCCAGCTCGGCACATTGACCTTAAATTTATTGTCGAAATACTCGGCTTTGAAACCGAGTGCGCGTAATGTCGTCAAAATCTGATTATTCGAAATTTCGATGCCGGTATAGCGGTCGACATAATGCTTATCGAACGTGATGGTAATCGGCGGATATTTTTTGACATAGCGGTCGGTGAATTTCGAGATCACTTTTACACACGGATCAACGTCGGTCAGCAGCTTTAAAAGCCGACCGAGCGCAAGCATGGTCAGTTCGGGGTCAAGGGTCTTTTCGTAACGCATGCTCGAATCGGTGCGCAGCCCGAGCCGCTGAGATGATTTGCGCGTGCTGACCGCGTCAAAGTTGGCAGATTCCAATAACAATGAATCGGTCTCGTCGGTGATCTCGGAATCCAGACCGCCCATGACGCCGGCGACCGCAACCGCTCTGTTGTTCGAGCAGATCATCAGTGTGTTTTCGTCGATGTCACGCTCGATGCCGTCGAGGGTTTTGAATTTGATCGGCGCGGAAAAGTTTTTCACTTGGATGTTGTCGACCTTTTTCAGATCGAACGCGTGCATCGGCTGGCTGAGTTCGAGCATGACATAGTTGGTCAGATCGGCAAGCAGGTTGATGGCGCGCAGTCCACAATAAAACAGCCGAATGCGCATATTCACGGGGCTGACCTTTGCGCGGATATTCTCAACCTTAACCGAGCAATAGCGGTAGCATAACTCTTTATTAGCAATTTCGACTGAAACCTCGGGTAAATTCTCATACGGCATGCCGTCGACGACCTCGGGCTTTTTCAGTTCCCTGCCGGTCAGCGCTGCGAATTCGCGCGCGATGCCGTAATGACCCCAGAGGTCGGGGCGGTTGGTCAGCGATTTATTATCGACCTCGAAAATAATATCTTCAATGCCGTAAATGGTCTTGATATCGGTGCCGAGTGCGCAGTCCTCGAAGACCTCCATCAGACCGGAGTGGTCGGCGGAGATGCCGAGTTCGAATTCAGAGCAGCACATGCCCTCGGACGGATAACCCGCGACCGTCGCGGTATAGATCGGGTTGCCGCAGACGCTGCCGCCCGCGCAGGCGAACGCTACCTTCATGCCCTCGCGGACATTCGGCGCGCCGCAAACACAATCGACAACCTTGTCGCCGCGGTCGACTTTTAACAGATGCAGCTTCTTGGAATTCGGATGTGCCTCGACGGATAAAATTTTGGCGACTACGACGTTTTTGGTGTCATTGCCCTTGATAATAACCTCTTCCACCTCGGCGGTCGAGAGGGTGAAGCGGCGGATGAGCAGTTCGAGGTCCAGCCCGTCGAGATTGACAAAATCCCGAATCCAATTCATTGATACTAACATATTATCACCTACTGTTTCTGTGAAAACTGCGACAGGGACTTGAGATTGCCGCTGTTTAAAATCCGGATGTCCTTGATGCCGTAGCGCATCATCGCAAGCCGTGTCAGACCGAGTCCGAAGGCAAATCCGGTGTATTTTTCACTGTCAATTCCGCCGTATTTCAAAACGTTCGGGTGGATCATACCACAGGGACACAGTTCCACCCAGCCGCCGTTTTTACAGGTCGGGCAGCCGCTTCCGCCGCAGATCAGGCAGTTGATGTCGAGTTCGAAACCCGGTTCGACGAACGGGAAGAAGCCCGGGCGCAGACGCACTTTGACGTCACGCTTAAACACCTCGGACAGCATGGTCTTCATAAAGTAGATGAGGTTCGAGATCGAGATATCGGTGTCAATCATGATGCCTTCCATCTGAAAGAAGGTGTTGTCATGGCTGGCGTCGGTGGCCTCGTTGCGGAAGCAACGGCTCGGGAACACCGCACGCAGCGGCGCGCCGTATTTGCGCATAATCGTGTTCTGCGCAGCCGAGGTATGGGTTTTTAACACCTGCCCGTTCGAGAGATAAAACGTATCCTGCATATCGCGGGCGGGATGGTGTTTCGGAATATTCAAGGCCTCGAAGCAGTTATAGTCGTCGGTGACCTCGGCATAGTCCTCAATCGTGAAGCCCATGCTCGCAAAAATCTCCTCTACCTCTTTTTGAATCAGCGTGATCGGGTGATAAGAGCCGAGTTCCGCCTGTACCGGCAAGGTGACATCGTATTGCTCCGCATTGTCGACAAGCGCTTGCTGTTCGGCGGCGGCGACGTCGGCCTGCGCCTTTTCGATGTCGGCTTCTGCTTGCTTTTTCAACTCGTTGATGCTCTGCCCGAGTTCGCGCTTGGCCTCGCCCTCTGCGTCTTTGAGCAGTTTTAACAGTTCGGTGATCTGCCCCTTTTTGCCCAAGAACTCCACGCGAATCTGCTCGACCGCAGCCGAGTCTTTTGCCGCTTCAAGCCGCTTTTTCAATTGTTCGGCCACTTGCCTGATATTTGTTTCCATGTGACTGTCATCCCTTCAATAAGGTTTTAAAAATAAATGAAAATTCAAAAGCGCGCTCAATCCGAAATAGGACGAAGCGCGCTCCGCGGTACCACCTAAATTCCCCATAAATACTCATGGGGCTCTTGATCCCGATAACGGCGGGAGACCGTCGCGCCCTAATAAAAGTTCAGGCGCACTGCTCGGGAGTGAACTTCGCCGGTTTGTTTCGCGAGCGCCTTTCAGCCGCCGAGCGCTCTCTCTTTCGCGTTTACACCGGGTACTCTCTCCGTCTGCGCATTTACACCGTTATTATATCATTAAAACGTTAAAAGTCAACATAAAATCGTGTATCACATGTTAAAAACCACATCTGCCATGTATTCCACTCCCGGTTTGTGCGTTATGAACACTACCGCGTGATCTTTCGAGAGCGTTTTGACCGTCTCCAAGATATGCGCCTCGGTCTCGGCATCGAGCGCGGAGGTGATCTCGTCGAGCAGCAGAATCGGCGCGCCTTTGGTCAGCGCCCGAGCGATGGCGATGCGCTGTTTCTGCCCGCCCGAGAGATTGCCGCCGTCGTCCGTGAGTTGGGTCTCATATCCGGAGGGCATGCAGGAGATGAACTCGTCCGCACCCGCCAAAACCGCTGCTTTGACCGCATCTTCCGGTGTCGCGTCCGGATTTCCGAACAAGATGTTATCCGTTACGCTGCCGCGAAACAACATCGGCTCCTGCGGCACATAAGCGGTTTTTTGCCGGATGGATTCAATTAAATTTGAATCCGTTCCGTCAAAAACCAAATTGCCTTTTTGCGGCGAATAGAGGCCTAATATTAACTTCATCACCGTGCTTTTTCCCGAACCGCTCTCCCCTTTCAACACCGTCAGTTTGTTCGCGCCGACCGTCATATTGAAATCTTCCAAAACCGGTTTATCGGCATAGGAAAACGACACCGATGACAGCGTCACGGGCGCGTGATCGGGCATGACCGTGACATGCGGCAAGGCTTCCTCTTCCGCCGGGGCCTCCAAAAGCGCAAACACCCGCTTGATACCCGCGACGCAGTTTTGCGTCCCCGCCATAAATTCCCCGAACTCGACAAACAACATATCAGTGGTGATTTTCAACCCCATCAGCGCGACAATCGTTCCCCAGTCGGACCATTTGAAATACACAAACACCGCGCCCGCAACCAAAATGGCGATATACGACAGCGCGTTGATCGTCGTGACGGCGGCTTTCATGCACGTGGTGATTCTGCCGTTTTCAATTTTTGTCACGGCTTCTCTTGCCGTGCTGAAGGCAATTTTTCGGGTGAAATGGGATTGGAGCTTCAACAGCCGAATCGATTTGGCCCCTTTGACCAGCTCGTAGGCATCCGAGGCCGACGCGGCGAGGTCTTTTTGCAGCTTTTCACCGTTCTTCTCCAGCTTTTTATTAAAGTTGGAAGCGATCAAAACCGAAATCGTTCCGAGAAAAAACACCACCGCTCCAAACCGCCAATCCAGCGAAAACATGATTATCACACCCGCGATGCCGCCGAGAGAGGTGTGGCAAATCTGAAAGAAATACCAATCGTACAGCTGCGACAAGCTGCCGAGGTCGTTGGTCAGCGCGGAGAGCAGGTCGCCTTTTGATCGCTTGTCCAGCTCCGCCATCGGCATCCGGATCATCCGCTCGAACAAATCCGCTTTCAACCGTTGAACCGTCCCTTTCGAAGCCGCCGCGCAGTTGTAACTCGCAATCGGCGCCCAAATCCACCAGATTACAGAGGCCATCAGAATGAACAATACGCTTCGTCCGAAGACCCCCCAATCCATGCCGCCGAGCGCGTCAATCGCCCCGCGCGTTCCGTTCGCATAAAGGACGCTGCCCGCAATTTCAACCGCGCAGAAGACAAGGGTACAGACCATAAACAGTGCTTCCCGCCTGCCCATGAGTTTTAACGCTTTGAACACAATCGGCAAGTTATAGCTTTTTATCAACTTTTTCATAAAACTTCACCTCCGCACGCGTCCAGATCAAGCAAAACGTCGGCCATCTCAATCAAGGACGACCTGTGCGCGCTGACAAGAATTAATCGGCGCTTTCGTTCCCGTTCCAAGGTATTGAGAATTACCCGCTCGGTATCGGCGTCCAGCGCCGAAGTCGGTTCGTCGAGCAGCCAGACCGGCGCGTTTGAGAGAAGCGTTCGTGCCAGTGATACGCGCTGCCGCTGACCGCCCGAGAGCTCACTGCCCCCGTCGCCGACCACAAGCCCGCTGTCTAAACTCTCGATCCCCGCATTTTTCATCGCCGACAAAACCTCGTCCTCGGAAGCATCCTGTCTGCCGAGCAGGACATTTTGAAAAATCGTATCGGAAAATAAAAAGCTGTTTTGAGAAAGAACCGCGATTTCGCCGTTCACGGTGATATTGCCATCCGTAGGGGTCAGCAGTCCCGAGATCAAATCCAACAGCGTGGTTTTGCCGCTGCCGGACTTCCCTTTTACAGCGATAAATCCGGTGCCCCGATGCGAAAACGAGAGCGACGAAATGATCGGTTTCTCCGCATCGTAACCGAAAGACAGCTTTTCGATATTCAGCGCGGGTTCGCCGCCGAGTTTCTTTTCGGGTTGTAACACCCGAGCGCGCGGGAGAGATTCGAGGCGTTTGATGCGATTGATGGACGCAACCGAACGGTTTAAACTGTTCAACATAAACGGGAAATAAACAGACGGCCCGACGATGAAATTGAGCAGATCGAATATGGCGATAAACGCCCCGAGCGTCATTTCGCCGCGCATGACCAACGCACCCGCAAACAAAAAGAACAAAATACGCGGGACACTGGATGTCGATGCACAGGCGGGCTGCAAAAACGCATCCGGCAACGCGATTTTCATCTCGGTGTCCAACACGGCGTCGCAGCTTTGCGAGACCTTTTGCCGCAGTTGCTTTTCCATCAAAAACGACTTGATCACGGGAATTTGCAACAATGCCTGTTCCGTCACGGACAAGGCCTGCCCGGCTCTATCGGCGCGAACCGGATAGAGAGTTTGCATTTTCTTGTTGAGGTTCAACGTGAAGAACATCCCGATCGGCGTATAGGCGAAGGTCACCGCAAACAACAGCGGGTTGATGAACAGCAGATAACCCACTGCCGCAAGCAGCATAACGGCCTGTGAGAACAGCCCGATCAGATCTCCGCCCAAAAAGTCCGAGACATTTTTGGTGTCGGTGTTAACCGTTGAAAAGGCATCCCCGGCCTGCAAAACGGCAATTTTTTTGTAATCGGCGTCGAGCAGCGCAGAAGCCACATTGCACTTCATATCCCGCGAAGCGCCCGCCGCGAGTTTTGCGACGCTGACGCCGCTGATCCGTGTGATCAGGTAATTTGCCCCGATAATCAGCCCTAACAGCACCGCGTTATAAATGATATCGCGCGGCTGTCCCGCTTTGGCGCCGTCTACGAGCCCCTGCGTCGCTTTGGCGTTCAAAATCCCGGCAGCAGCCGAGACAAAGGCCAATCCGGAGGCGATGAAATACCCCTTCCGGTGCGGCTTGATCAAAGCTGATATGTATTTAATTGCGTGTTTATATGAATGTTCTTTGCTTTTATTTTTAGGCATAAAAATACCTTCCTTTCTGCAATCGGACAAAACGCTTTTAATTTAAAGCGTTTTCCGAGCACCGAGAAATACACAAAACAGCCCTGTTTTCACAGGGTATTTCCGAATGGACGTTTCAATCCGTCAGACGGAGCGTATTCTGTTGGTGCCGCAGCGGAAGTGATTGAACATGTAAAGATTCTCCCTTTAGTGGGTTGAAAGGATTATCGTTAATTATATGTGAATATGCAAGCGCAATTTACGCAAACGTACTCACGGGCGCGTTTTTCAACGCGGTCTCAATGGCGTCGGAAATCAGGCGGTGACCCTCCTCATTGGGGTGGATGCCGTCTTCACAAAGCAGCCGCTCGTAGTTTTTCTCCTGCAAAAAGATGCTGCGGATATCGATGAACAGTACATCAAGCTTTTTGGCAAGGTTTGCGACTTGCAGATTATACATCTCGTGCCACCGGTAAATGTACTGCTCGCTGCCGCCGAGCCATTTTAAAATGTTTTCCTTGCTGACGCCCCGGCTGATCCAGTCAAAATACTTCTTCGGGTCCAGCGGAGGCAATGAAAGCACGACCGGCTTGCTGCCGAGGGCTTTGATTTTTTCGATGATGGCCGTATACCCGGTGAGAAACCGATCCATCGGGGTATTGGGGAAATGATCCTCGTCGGGGGTTGCGGCGATCTTTGCCCACTCGAAATCACAGTCGTTTCCGCCGATTTCGAGTACGCAATATTCCGTAGTGGCAATCTTATGTGCGTTTTTTTCAACAATTTTTTCGGCGGCTTCTACGGTACAGCCGAATTTGGCAAAATTTTCGATCTCTATCCCCGTCTCTGCTCCGATGATGTTGGCAAAGCAATTCTTTAAAAAGACATATTTTCCGCGTACCGCATCAAATATCACACCGCGCGCAACCGAATCGCCCACCAGACATACTTTTCTTAAAACCATGTTCATACTGTCGTTACACC
>CAZTDA010000035.1:0-10299 GCA_964612155.1 uncultured Eubacteriales bacterium
AAAATCTGTTGGCAAAAGCGATCAACAACGTGATTTCAAATTGCCTGCGGTATGCCAAAAAGACCGTGGCGATCGAGCTTTCCTATCAGGACGGCACCGCGTTGATTTGGATTTCCGACGACGGGGAGGGCATTGCGTCCGGCGACCTGCCGCACATCTTCGACCGGTTTTATAAGGGCATGGGCGGCAAGTTCGGCCTCGGACTCGCCATCGCCAAAAAGGCGCTTGAGATTATGGGCGGACGTATTTCGGCGCAAAACGGGGCAGTCGGCGCGGTGTTTGAAATGCCCGGTGCAGTATTTTTACTGCGCCTGCCTGCCGAATTGGAAAACACGAAATAACCCGGAAATAATCATATATTATTAACAAATCCCGACCATGTGCGGTTTTTTGACAATGGGATAAAACGCCAAAATTGGAACGAAAAATCACAGGTTTTTACTGGTTTTCGTTCCAATTCGGCATGTTTTTATTTTGAAAGCCGTTGTTTTTATGCTATAGTGATTACGTTCGGCAAAAAGCCCTGCACCGAAAAGAGCCGACCGAAATACATAAGAACGGAGATATTGATTTGTTAAAAGAGAGCCACAAACTTTTGGGGGAATATTTGATTCATAACTGCGCCGAGTTGCCGAAAAAGCGGCATCAGAAGCTGTTTTTGTGGGGTTGTGTCGAGCCGGATTATAATTATCTGACCTATTTGAAGGGTTCGCTGAAAAACCAGCCGTTTCGGGGTCACCACTATCCCAACGGGCAGAGTCGGATTCTGTGCCTGGTCCGGCGGCTGAAGCGCAGCCATCGCCGCAACATTTTGAATTTTTACCGCCTCGGAAAGCTGATGCACTATATCTCCGACGCTTTTACCCATACCCATAATCCCGCATTCGGCGGGCGGGTCAAAGGTCATCACACCTATGAGATCAATCTGCACAGTCGTTTTAAAAACGGATTTAGCGGAACGGTATTTCCGCTGCTGAATCCGGATTCCGTGTCTGCGGAAGCGATCTTTTTTGAACTGCACCGGCAATACACCGAGACCGCCGCAGGGTTTTTTACCGATTTGGATTATATTTTAAAAGTGACCGCTGCGGTGTTTGATCTGCTCGTCCCCGAGGTCGGCAAGGTTGCTGCTCAATCAAATAAGCTGCTGTTAAGCAGTTTATACGGGTTGTTGCGCAGAGAGGAACAAGAGGACATCACCCCGGTATATTCGGAGAGCCCGGTGGTCGGGTGATTTAGATTTCTATAATAGTTGATAAGCAACGCCCGCCATATAGCGGGCTTTTTCTTTGCACGCTAATGGGCACTTTTACCACCCATAAAAATTATTGATAGGGTGGGGGAGGGGAGAACAAAGTCAGTAAAATATATTTTGTTTTTTATGAGATGACAAAAGAAATATCGGAAATTACTTTACATATTGAAAATATTATTGTAAAATCATAAAATAATCTTGAATTCCGGAGGGTTTTTATGGACGGCATTGACATTGCAATCCTGAGGGTTCTGCGCAAACAGGCGCGCGCGTCTCTTTCCGAGATCGGGCAGAGAGTGAACCTCTCGGTCTCCGCTGTGGGCGAACGCATCAAAAAATTGGAAGCGTCCGGCGTGATCAACCGGTATGTCGCCATCATCGACGGCGGCAGCTTTCACAAAGAACTGACCGCAGTCATGTTCATCAGCTTGGAGAATCCGAGTTATATCGAAAATTTTCTCAAGTTTATCGAGGGCGAAAACGACATCTTGGAATGCCACTACATCGCGGGCAACTACGATTATGTGCTCAAGATCGTCACCAACAACCCCTCGACGCTCGAAAAACTGCTCAACAAAATCAAGAGCGTTTCCGGCGTGATTAAAACCTACACCAATGTCGTGCTTGCCACCTGTAAAAACAACGAATCGGTCTACCCGGAATAACCTGATTATAAAGAAGGTCTTACCGTGGTTATCGGCGTGATCAAAGAGATTAAAAATAACGAGTTCAGAGTCGGCCTCACCCCCGGCGGCGCACATGTGCTGGCGCGTGAGGGGCATACCGTATTAGTCGAAAGCGGCGCAGGCGTCGGAAGCGGCTTTGCGGATGCAGAGTACACCGCAGCGGGCGCGGTCGTCGAGAGCGATAAAAAGAGCATTTTCGACCGGGCAAATATCATCGTCAAAGTCAAGGAGCCATTAGAGTCGGAATACGCATTGTTCCGTGAGGGACAGACGCTTTATACTTATTTACACCTGGCTCCGAATCCGGGGCTTGCCCAAGCGCTGCTCGACAGAAAAGTCACGGGCATTGCGTTTGAGACGGTGCAAAAGGACGGCGGACTGCCGCTGCTCGCCCCGATGAGCGAAGTCGCGGGTCGGATGTCCATTCAGATCGGCGCAAATTACCTGCAAAAACCCAACGGCGGCTTGGGCGTGCTGCTTGGGGGTGTCCCGGGCGTGCTGCCCGCCAAAGTCGTGATTGTCGGCGGCGGCACGGTCGGCGCAAACGCAGCGAAAATCGCGGTCGGCCTCGGCGCGGATGTGACAATTTTGGATATCAGCCTGCCGCGTCTGCGTTATCTCGACGAGATTTTCAACGGACGGCTGAAGACGCTGGTCTACAACACCTACAACGCGGCGCAGGCTGTCAAAGAGGCCGATTTATTGGTCGGTGCAGTATTGGTTCCGGGCAAAGCAGCACCCAAAATCGTGACCGCGGACATGGTCAAAACCATGAAAAAGGGCGCTGTCATCGTCGACGTCGCCATCGATCAGGGCGGCTCGATCGAGACCATCGACCATGCGACGACACATGACAACCCCACCTATGAAAAGTTCGGCGTAATCCACTATTCGGTGGCGAATATGCCGGGCGCGGTGCCGAGGACTTCGACCCTTGCGCTCGAATCGGCGACGCTGCCGTATCTCGTCAATCTCGCAAGCAAAGGCGTTTCCCGCGCACTGCTAGAAGACGAGGGTTTGATGAAGGGCCTGAACACCGCAAAGGGTTATATGACCTGCCAAAACGCGGCGGACAGTTTGGGCATCGAATACAAAGACCCGAAGACATTGGTCGCGGAGCTATAAAAGTTTAGTTTTAAACACAAAGAAGTCGATTTTCGCAAGAGAATTGACTTCTTTGTGCGTTTCGACTACTATATTCCTTAAAGGTAAATTGTCGGGAGGAAAGAACATGCTTTTTAAAGAATTCGGAGATGTAAAAAAACCGACGGTGATTTTACTCCACGGCGGGGGACTTTCTTGGTGGTCGCTTCAACCGGTGATTGCGCTGCTTGAAAAGGACTACCATATTGTGACCCCGATTATCGACGGGTACGGAGAGGATGCCGGCACGACATTTGTCAGCATCGAGCGTTCTGCCGAAAACCTGATTGCATATATTGATAACAATTGCGGCGGCAGGGTTTTCGCACTGGCCGGCTTGTCGATCGGCGCGCAGATCGTGGTCGAGGCGCTGACACAAAGAGCCGACATCGCCGTTTATGCGGTGATCGAGAGCGCTTTGGTCTGTCCGATTCCGGGGACGAAAGCGATGACGGTTCCGGCATGCCGCATGAGTTACGGGTTGATTCAAAAAAGATGGTTTTCGAAATTGCAGGCAAAGGAGCTCTGTGTGCCGGAAGAATTATTCGAGACCTATTATGCCGACAGCGTGAAAATTTCCGAGCAATCGCTGATCAACACGATTCTGAGCAACGGAACATATGAATTAAAACCAAAGATTCAAGAGACAAAGGCAAAAGCGCTCATCATTGCGGGAGAAAAAGAAAATTCCGTGATGAGGAAATCGGCGCAAAAGCTGCACGAAGCTATTCAAGGTAGTAAATTGTATATTGCGCCGAAGATGAAACACGGAGAACTGAGCTTATGTTATCCGGAGCAATACGTGAAGCTGCTGATAGATTCATTAAATAAAACACATAACCTTTAACTCTGAATTATCTATATGCGAAAGGGTGGCAGCGATGAGCATTGAATTAAAAGGGATTTTTGCCGGTGTTTTATTATTGCTTTCCATCGGTTTCGGAATTTGGCTGAGCCGCGTCGGCAGGCCGCTTTCGACGGGGATTTTGGCTGTACATAAACTGACCGCGCTTGCTATGATCGTGTTTGCGGTGCTGGCGGCGGTTCAGATTTTCAAATTGCCGAATATCCCGTCGGGGGTGCTGCCGTTGATGATTGTGTTCGGGGTTTTGGTGGTCGCGCTGTTTGTGACGGGCGCGCTGCTCTCGATTCAAAAAGAAGCCAATGCAGTTGTTTGCACCGCGCATTGGCTGCTGACTGTGCTTGCGGCGGTTTCCGGCACTGCGGTCTGCATACTGCTTTTGCAAAATACAAGCCGTATATAATAGGCGTTAAGTCGAGATTTGTCGAAAAAAACATGGCGTTTTATATAAAAATATGATATACTCTAACGCGTTGTGTAAAAACGCGTTATGCCGTGTTTTGACACGGCATTTTTATGTTTTGCGAAGGTATTTAAAAATTGAGGACAGAAGGTTATTGAATGTTCGGAAAGTACATCAGTGATTTAAAGCAGGAGTTTTCGGGGTACAACGGCGGTAAACTGATCAAGGATTTGATGGCGGGTGTCACGGTCGCGGCGGTTGCGCTGCCGTTGGCGCTGGCGTTCGGGGTATCGAGCGGGGCGGACGCTGCGGCGGGGCTTGTGACCGCGATCATCGGCGGATTCATCATGGCCCTTTTATCGGGTGCGTCTTATCAAATCTCCGGGCCGACCGGCGCGATGACGGCCATTTTAGTGACCATCGTTGCGAAATATACAATGCAGGGCATGTTTGTCACCTGCCTGATGGCGGGCGTGATATTGCTTTTATGCGGCATTTTCAAACTCGGGCGACTGGTCAATTATATCCCGCTGCCGGTCATCACCGGATTCACTTCCGGCATTTCGTTGGTAATTGCGCTCGGGCAGATCGATAATTTATTCGGGACAAAGTCGTCGGGCGAAGTCATCACCCAAAAAATCGCCTCCTATTTTACACTCGGCTTTCATGTCAATGTGCCGAATCTGCTCGTGGGGCTCGGCGTGATTGCGCTGATGATCGTCTGGCCGAAAAAGTGGAACGCACGGGTGCCGGGGTCGTTAGTCGGCATTATTTTGGCCACAGTTGCGGTCACGCTGTTAAAACTCGACATTCCGACGGTCGGGGAGATTCCGAGAGGGCTTTTACTCGAGAACCGTTTTTCGTTTGCACAACTTAAACTCGATTCGTTGACTTCCTTGCTCTCACCCGCGGTGTCGATTGCCGCGTTGGCGATGATTGAGAGTTTACTCTGCGCGTCGAGTGCATCCCGTATGAAAAAAGAGGGTTATGACCCCGACCGTGAATTGATTTCGCAAGGAGTAGGTAATATCGTGCTTCCGTTTTTCGGCGGCGCGCCCGCGACGGCGGCGATTGCGCGCACCAGTGTCGCGATCAAATCGGGTTGTCAGACCCGGCTTACAGGGGTGTTCCACTCGGTGGTGCTGCTGTTGTGCGTGTTCGTGCTTTCACCCGTGTTCAAGAACCTGCCGCTTTCGGGACTCGCGGGCGTACTGATGGTAACCGCATTCCGCATGAACGAGTGGGAGAATATCAAGCAATACTTCGGCAAGAAATTAAAGGGACCGATTTTTAAATATTTGATTACGATGGTCGCCACGGTGGTATTCGATCTGACCGGCGCAATCGTGCTCGGAATCGTCGCGGCTCTTGCGGTGTTTGTGGCGAAACAGTCCAATCTGCAGGTCTCCGTTTCGAAAATTGAAAACAGTAAACTGCACACCAATACACAGGACGTCGAGGACTCCTGCAAAGACGCCGTTGTGGTCTATGTGACCGGGCCGTTGTTCTTTATGAACGCCCAAAAGCTGATTCGCGAACTCGGGCAGATCGAAGGCTATAAGACCGTGATTTTATCAATGAGAGGTGTGCCTTCGATCGACATCAGCGCGACCGGTGCGCTGTCGGATTATTACGACGAATGCGTCTCGAAGGGCATTGATCTGGTGTTCTGCGGGGTTCATGATACGGTGTTAAATCAGATGAAGGGCCTCGAATTTTATGAAAAAGTGGGGAGCGACCGCTTCTATTTCAGCGTCGACAGGGTCATCACGCAGATGTGCGGCACGGTCTGACGGGTACAAGGAGTGATTTCGACGGCAAAAGTGATTTTGTTATGCGGCAAAATCTGCTGCGGTAAAAGTTATTATGTCGGGCAGCTTAGAAAACAGGCCGAGTTTGTGCTGCTCTCCTGCGACGAAATCATGTTTGACTTTGCCAAAAACGGGTTTTCGGAGGATTTTGATGTCTTGGTACAAAAAGTCAAGGAGTACTTCTATAAAAAAGCGGTTGAAGTTGTCCGCTGCGGGGCGGACGTCGTGTTGGACTTCGGGTTTTGGAGCAGTCAAGAACGCAAACAGGTATCCCGTTATTTTACGGATCGGAATATCGCTTACGAGTGGCGGTATATCGATGTTTCCGACGAGGATTGGAAAAAGAACATCAGCGAACGAAACCAACTTGTCTCGGAAAATAAATGTGATGCTTATATCCTAGATGAGGGACTTTTGAAAAAACTCAATTCGCAGTTTGAATTCCCCGCACGCGGCGAGATGGATGTGTGGGTCACAAACAAAAGAGAAAATTAAAGGTTAAAAAGTTATATGAATTATTATGAGAGCCCCGCTTACGGCGAGTGGTGCAGGCGCAGTTACGGCATGGACATGAAGCAGATGGGCATGGTGACCAAGGACGAACTGGAGCTTTTTTACCGGGAGGTCAACCTGACGCCGAATGCAAAAATTCTCGATATCGGCTGCGGTCCCGGTTATTTTACCGCCGCCATCGCCGAACACTATCAAGCCGCCGCGATCGGAATCGATATTGACGCCGAGGCGATCCGTCACGCAAAAGAATTATTTTGCGGGGACAATGCGCCGCAGTTTTTGGTTGCGGACGGAAACACTGTCGTTTATCCGGATGGTTCGTTTGATTTGATCTGCCTGTTTGACACGCTTTATTTTACAATGACTGTTGAAAAGCTCCGCTTGCTGATGGACAAATGTGAGCGAATGCTCAAAGCGGGCGGCAAAATCGCGGTGTTTTGGACGAACCAGAAGAAAGACATCGAGATTTTCAAAATGCAGGGTACAACTGCAGGCAAAGCGCAAGTTGGATTGTGGGCTTCCGACAGGGGAATAAAGTTTCGGTCGTTTGATCTGACGGAGGATCACCGACGGTTTTGGATCCATGCAGCTTCGGAATACGAGGCTTTAACTGAGCGGCTCGCAGCGGAAATCCCGGAGTTATACCAAAAAATATCCGCTGAGTGCGCCTATTTTTTCGAACAGTGCAAAAAGGGCGATGACGGCGGGATTTTCCGGTGGTTGTTTTTATTTGAAAAAAACGCCCTCGGGTGAGGGCGTTTAGGCAATATTTCGTATTATTTGGCTGTTATCAGTCCGAGATCCTTCGACTTCGCTCAGGATGACAATTCCTTCGGGAGGACAGTTCTTTTTCAATCAAATCTTGTTTCCCAGTGCTCACTGTCTTTGGCCTCAAAACACATTTTAATCTGGTCATAGGTGTTTTTCTCAGTGAATAACTCGGGCAGGGAATCGAGAGCGAAAAAGCCGCTGTCGGTGGTCTCGGTGTTGCTTTCAAACTTTCCGCCGAGCAGCTCGCACAGGACAAAAACCTTGCAGATGCTGTAGATATAGCGCGGGATATTATGCTTGTTGCGATCCTGCAGCGCAATCACCCGAATGGGCCGGACATCGACTCCGGCCTCTTCTTTTGCCTCTTTGACGGTGTTTGAATAAACCGATTCGGTCACATCGACCCAGCCGCCGGGCAATGACCACCTGCCGTCTTCTTTGACGAGCAGGATTTTGTCGTCTTTGAAAATTGCGGCGCGGGTGTCGAGTTTCGGGGTCTGGTAGCCCCTTTCGCCGCAGAACAGGCCTTCGACGGTCTCTTTCGGCATATCGACTTTGCACGAAACCATCTCGGCGGCGATTTCCCGAATGCGCTCGAAGCGTTCTTTGTCGAATTTGTTTTCGGTGTAGGCCAGCCCGTTTTGGGCGAGCGCCTGCAGCTCAATTGCCCATTTCAACCAGGGTTCAACATTGCAATTTGTTTGGTTCTCCATAATAACCTGCTTTCCGGCAAACGCTTTTTAATGATTATACCACGTTTATAAAATCGGAGCAACGCAGTTTTTCCCTTAGACGAAGAGCGGATTCAAAAGAACCTGTTGTTTTATGTTATAATTTAGTATAATATATCAAATATGGGATAAAAGTGAAAAATAATCCCACAAACGAGTTGTAATAGAAGCGGGCGCTTTTTAGCTTTAATGAGAGGAAGGTTTGTATGTCGATAAAAGTGCTTCTTGCGTGTAATTCTGAATCTGAACTCTCTTTAATCAGTGAAATGCTGGATGAATATGAGATCATCACCACAGGTGACGGGTTAGATGTTTTGCAAATCATCGGCATAAACCGAAACATCGATCTTGTAATTTTGGATTTGAATCTGCCCAACATGAACGGGTTTGAGCTTTTAAGTTTGTTTAAGAACCGGAAGGGATACGACGATTTGCGCGTGATCGTTGTGTCCGATTCGGACGCGGCGGAGGATGAAATCAAATGCCTGAATCTCGGGGCGCATGATTATATCCGAAAGAAGCTTCAGATGCTGTCTCTTCAGAGCCGTGTCAACATTCAGACGGACATTATCCGGCGGCAGAGGGGACTCACCGATACCGATCAAATGCTGAGGGCGACCTATGAAAAGGCCCCGATCGGAATATCGATCGCACGAAGCGGATTGCCGATTGACAAGCATTCAAAGAATATCATTGACATGAATGCGAAATTTGAACAAATCTGCGGATACACCAAAGAACAGATTTCAAACAGCAACCGAAATTACATCACTCACCCCGATGATTTAGAAGAAGACCTTCGCCAATATCAGAAATTGGTCTCAGGCGAGATGGACTCGTATGAGATGGACAAACGGTATATCAAGCCCGACGGTTCAATCGTTTGGGTGCATATGAATGTATACGCGCTGGGGCTGGATGATAATAATGAGCGCAAGCATGTCTGTATGATTCGCGACATCACCGATCAAAAGAACAGGGCTTCAAAAACCGAAAACGAGCTGCGCGTGATTTCCACATTTATCGAACACGGTCAGGACACCATCTGTCTGAAAGATGACGAATACCGTTATATTTTTATCAACAAATCGTTCCCCGTTTTTAAGTGCAGCGATAAAAATAAGCTGCTCGGGAAGACGGATTTTGAACTGTTGGACACCGAAACCGCCACGGTCTGCCGCAAGTCGGACTGCAAGGCCCTCGCTGAAAACAAGGTCGTGAATACCGTTGAAATTACCGACGGGCGCATCTATGAGACAAGGAAATTTCCGGTCGCCCTGAGTAACTGCAAGGTCGGTGTAGGCGCATTTTTTCGGGATATCACCGTCGAATACAACCAGCGCGAGATGCTGAATAAAATCGCCGAGACCAATAAAATCATTACGATGTGCATGCTGAAAACATTTTCCGACGTGCAGGAGCAGCTCAATTTTGCGTTGAACGAGGCGATTAAGCTAACCGAGAGCAAGTATGGGTTTATCTATTTTTACGACGAAGCGACAGGTCGGTTTGATTTCAACGAATGGTCGGACGAGGTGAAAAAGGACTGCGCCATCACCGAGCGGTCAATTGATTTCAGCTTGAAAGATACGGGTTTATGGGGAGAGGTCGTGCGGCAGAGAAGACCAATTATCATCAACGATTTCAATGCCCCGAATCTGCAGAAAAGGGGACTTCCGGAGGGACATATCCCACTGCAAAATTACATGGCGATTCCTATTTTCGAAAACGACAAGATTACGGCGGTCGTCGGGTTTGCCAACAAAAAAAGCGACTATACTGAAAACGATATTCACGCCATCACGGTTTTGATGAGCGGTGTTTGGATTGCCGTCAAAAAGCGCGAAAAAGAAAAAGAGACCGAGGTTTTATTGGAACGCACCCAATCCATGTTCAACAATCACGAGGCGGTGATGATGTTAGTGGATCCGCAGACCGGTCAGATTATCGAATTCAACAATGCCGCCGTTCAGTTTTACGGTTATACGAGGCAAGAGCTGATGGGCATGAGATTACAGGATATCGCCGTAGAGAGGGAAGAAACGGTTCGCGCCAATCTGTTAAAAGCGTTAAACAATGAACAGGCCTTTTTCACGGTCGCGCACCGGTTAAAAAGCAGTGAAG
>CAZTDA010000036.1:0-10280 GCA_964612155.1 uncultured Eubacteriales bacterium
TCGGGCGCCACCATCACCTCAAGAGCGATTACGGACGCGGTCAATACGGCGCTTGCGCATTTTAACGGAGGTGGCAAGTGATGTTAAAGACGCTGACCAACGGAATTTTAAAAGAAAACCCCACGCTTCGGCTGGTGCTCGGCACCTGTCCGACATTAGCCGTCACCACGATGGCCGAAAACGCCATCGGCATGGGCGCTGCGGCGACTTTTGTGCTGATCGGCTCGAATTTGGTGATATCCTTATTGCGAAAGATCATTCCCGATAAAATCAGAATTCCCGCCTACATAACGGTTATCGCGGGATTTGTCACCATCGTTCAGATGATTGTAAAGGCCTACGCACCCCAAATCGACGCGCAGCTCGGCATCTATCTGCCGCTGATCACGGTCAATTGCATCATTTTGGCGCGCGCCGAGATGTTTGCAAGCAAAAACACCGTTTTGGCTTCGGTGCTGGATGCCGTTGGCATGGGTATCGGGTTTACGGCGGCGCTGCTTGCGATGGGCTGTATCCGTGAGTTGATCGGCAACGGCACCATCTTCGGTATGGCTGTCACACAAGGCCATATTGAACCGATGTTGATAATGATCTTACCGCCGGGCGGGTTCTTCGTGTTCGGAGTGTTGATTGCACTGGTCAATAAGATTACAGGCAAACCGGTGGCAAGCACCGGATGCGCCGCCTGCGGCGCGCGTGAATTCTGCGGACAAGCCAAATGTGTCGCCGAACAGACGGAGGAAGCGAAATGACAAAGATTCTCTCCATCATCGTCGCGGCGATTTTGACCAACAACTTTGTGCTCTCAAAATTTTTGGGCATCTGCCCGTTTCTCGGCGTTTCAAAAAAGCTGAACACTTCGGTGGGTATGAGTGCGGCGGTCACTTTTGTCATGGTGCTGGCCACCGCTGCCACGTGGCCGATTCAAACCTATTTGCTTGACCCCAACGGCCTCGGGTATATGCAGACCATCGTTTTCATATTGATTATCGCCGTTTTGGTTCAGTTGGTTGAAACGGTTTTAAAAAAGTACATTCCGCCGCTGTATTCCGCACTCGGTATCTATCTGCCGCTCATCACCACCAACTGTGCCGTTCTCGGCGTGACGATTTTAAACATCGATCAGGGTTATACTTATATTGAAGCGTTGTTTAATGCGTTTGCCGCAGGCGCGGGCTTCTTATTGGCGATGGTGATGTTCACCGGTGTGCGGTCTAAAATTGCCGATGCCGATATTCCCAAATCGCTTCAAGGTCTTCCGATCACATTGATCGCGGCCTCCATCACGGCGCTGACCATGCTCGGTTTTGCCGGTTTGGCCGAAAATTTGTTCGGAGGTATATAAAAGAGTATGGAAATTTTACTTCCGCTTTTAATTGTGGGCGGTCTTGCGCTGCTTGGCGGCGTGATTCTCGCCGTGTCCTCTGTCTATATGACTGTGCCCGTCGATGAGAGAGAAGCCAAAATCCGTGAGGTTTTGCCGGGCGCCAACTGCGGCGGCTGCGGTTATGCCGGATGTGACGAATATGCCGCTGCCATCGTAAAAGGCATTGCGCCTGCGCACTTATGTCTGCCGGGCGGAACAGCCGTTTCCGAAAAAATCGGAAAAATCGCCGGCATCGGTGCAATCGAAGTGATTCCGAAAACCGCGGTGGTTATTTGCTGCGGTTCCAAAGATAAAGTGGATATCAAAATGAATTATCGCGGGATCAAAACCTGCGCCGCCGCCTCCACATTTTACGGCGGCATCAGCGCCTGCACCTACGGCTGTATGGGCCTCGGGGACTGCGTGGTGGCTTGCGTTTATGATGCGATTTCGATCAAGGGCGGCGTTGCGGTTGTCAATCAGGGCAAGTGTACGGGCTGCTCGTCCTGCGCAAAGGCCTGCCCCAAGGGTTTGATTAAGTTGGTCAAAGTGGATGTGACCCACATCGTTTTATGCTCCAGCCATGACATGGGTGCGACGACCCACAAAACCTGTGAAGCCGGTTGTCTCGGCTGCGGAAAATGCGTTCGAACCTGCCCGAGCGGGGCAATTGCACTCGACAAAAACCTTGCGGTGATTGATTCGGGCAAGTGCTCGCACTGCGGCGCATGCGTTCCCGTCTGCCCGACCGGTGCCATCAAAGCACGGTGTAAAGCGCTTGACACAGCCAAAGTTTAGTGGTATTATGCACCGCGTACTTCCCGCCGAATTTTAAAACGGCAAGAAAAAATTTGTAACAAACACGGTTTAAACTGCGTCTTTGTAAAAAGGAGGTGCCCCGATGAAACGATCTTTCTTTGCGCCGCGTGCGATTCCGGCTCTGGTTTTGGTTTTTTTTATACTTCTTGCGACCGGCTGCGGAAAGGTACAGGAATACAGCGGCCCGGTTTTTTCCGATCCGTGGGAGGGTGTCTCTTCCCAAGCGATCTCCTCTCAGCCGATTGTGTCCAGCGTGCCCATCAGTGCGGGAGCCGACTACGTTTCGACCGGAACAGTCAATCCGCTGACCGGACAGAGCAATTTACCCACCCATATGGCGCGCACAAGACCCGTTTCGGTCTTGATCAACAATTATGTCAAAGCGCTGCCGCAAAATGGCATCACCGCTGCCGATTTGGTAATCGAAGCCGAGGCCGAAGGCGGCATCACCCGTTTGCTGGCGTTTTTCTCCGATTGGCGCTCCGCACCTGTGATCGGTTCAATCCGCGAGGCGCGACTGCACTTTCTTGATTTAGCCGAGTCGTTTGATTCAATAATGGTCTACATCGGCGCAAACCAAGAAACCAAAGATGCCGTAAAAGCGCGCGGTTATAAAACGCTTGACGCGTCGTACTATTCCGATAAAGAACTGACTTACCGTGATGAGGAATTAAAAAAGACCCGCGCCGCCGAGCATACCGTGATGACTAACGGCGAGATGCTGACCAAGGTGATCTCATCATCTAAACTCAGAACCGCTTATAATGATGATTATCCCCAAACTTATTTTAAATTTGCCTCCGCCGATCAATTGATTGTACCCGCCGCTTTTCGTGCCAGAGCGGTCTATCTGCCGGTCGGATTGCATGCCGAGTATCATTTCGACGATACGACCGGTCTTTATATGCGCTCGCTCGCAGGAGCGAAACAGACCGATTTAAACAACGGAGAACAAGTCGGTGTGACCAATGTGATTGTGCTTTTTGCCAAGCAATATACAAATGCGAACGATGCAACAATGGTAACTATTGACATTAACGCCGGAGAAGGTTATTATTTTTCTATGTGCGGAGGACAAAAAATCTTCTGGCAAAAGGGCACGGGCGAAGCCGACAGAATTATGCTTTATGACGAAAAGGGCAACGAATTAACCATTAACCAGGGTAAAACCTGGATCAATATCATTACAACTACACTTGCCGATCAAGTTACCTGGACACAAATCGGCTAAAAAAATTAGGAGATGCAAGACAACTATGGAAAATCGAAAGAAAAAAAAGCCCTTGGCGAAACAGCAGAAACAGATGCTCAACGTGTTGTTGGTGATCTGCTGCGCGGCATTGATTTTTTCAGGAGCGATGGTTGCAATCAACGCTGTCCAAGAAGGTCAAGACCGCAGACGCGTCGCCTCCGATTTGAACATGTTCCAAAATCCTTCCGTGGTGACTGACCCCGACAAAGACCCCTATAAAGATGTTGCGTTTCCTGCGGGAATTCTCGAACAGCTCAAACCCTTTTATGCCCGTAACCCCGAACTGGTTGGATTCATCACAATCGACGGCATTAAGGACTTTGGCTATCCCATCGTCCAAACCGGCAACAACGATAAGTATTACCGAAAAAACCTTGATTTAAAGTCCTCGCGTGAGGGCACGGCGTTTGTCGATTTCAAGGTCAATTTGAACGCCGACAGTCAGAACATACTCATTCACGGACATAACAATAAGAATGGCCTGATGTTCGGACCGCTCGAAAAATATAATGCGCTTCTGTACGGGCTGGATCTGTATAAAAAAGCCCCGGTCATCAAGTTCTATTCGCTGACCGAGGTTAAGGAATATAAAGTTGTCGGTTTTGTAGTCGCCAATGTCAAATGGGCAGACGGTCCCACATTTGACTTCACCCAAACCGACTTGACAGACCCGGATGCGTTTGCGTCTTTTAAAGCCGAAGTCGAAGCCAGAACTGTTGTGGACACCGGATACTATATGCAATACGGCGACACGCTTATGACCTTGCACTCCTGCTGCTATTATTTTAAAGACGTGCGTTTCCTTGTGATCGCGCGTGAACTGCGCCCGGGTGAGGATACGAATGTTGACACGAGCTTGGCAAAAATCCGTTATGATGCCGTTATGCCCGACACCTTTGTCGATATCTATAACCTCGGCACCCGCGCCAGCGAATATTTCAAATAAATAAGTAAATAAATTTAGAAGCGTTTTACCGTAACTGTAACCTAAGTCCGTTTTATCGTACTCCTCTCTTGGTATACTCAATGCATACCACGAGAGGGGTCGATTTTTTTGAAACAGTACAAAGAAGACAGATATAACGAAGAGCTACTGGACAAGGTGTTTTTGTTCGGCCTGAGCGGCTTGAAAAAATACTTAAAGACCACCGGAAGCGCTGTCGGCGCAATCGCGGTCTGCACGTTTGCGATCATTACCGGGTTGCTTATTTCGAGCGACTTCGGAAGCACCGAGGCCGGTGTTGTGCTGTCGATTTTGATCGGCACTGCCATCGGCGGCATCATCGCCTGCCTTGCAATTCCGGTGAAAAAGCGGGAGCGTGTAGCCAAGAATAAATTCCGTGCGGTAGAAAAGAACGGCAAACGCACTATTATAACGGGAAAAGAGGGCAGCGCGGCTTAGAGAAGTTTCAGAATTTAAAATGCAGAATAAAGAATTCAACTTTGGAGCGTATAAATCTTGTTATGTTTTTGATTTCTGATCTCCATACAGGGTTCGGTCTTGACCGTTTCGGGTATCAGCCGACATATCATAGTTCGGTGAAAAATCCTTTAATGATGTGATTGCCGTCTGAAACAGACAGCGTTGAACCTCACCCAACGCCGATGCGTTCCGACAGCATATACACGGAACGGTTAAGAGCGAACCTTGCGTGAATCGTTGGAGACGGCGACCCGTGAAAGTAAAAAGCCCGCGTTGCACGGCGGGGTGACCACACCCCGTCAATCCGGCGAACGCTGATCGCCGGCGAATATGTTGAACATTACATATAGCGTTACAAATCAAGAAATCAGATTGGTTTGTGAACATTTTATCCAATACGAGCCGGAGGATTTTTGCGGGTGAACACTTTACCCGCACGGCGGGGTGTGGTCACCCCGCGCTACAATTCACTTGACAAATCCGCTTAAAAACCGATATAATATCCCATAGTATGATTGGGGGTTTGCAGGGAATGAGCGGCTCGGGTGCATTTGGTGTCAGCGGTGACGAGATTGCGGCACAGCGTCGTTTCATGTCTCTGATCAAGAGGCAAAATGACGCACTTTTTGCTGAGACCGGACTTCGGCGCACGGCTTTTGTGCACTCCTACGGCTGCCAGCAAAACGCCGTCGACGGGGAACGGATTGCCGGAATGCTTGCCGAGTGCGGTTATGAAATCACAAGCGACCCCAAAGCCGCCGATTTGGCGGTATATAACACTTGTGCCGTGCGTGAAAACGCAGAAGATCGGGTTTTCGGCAACACAGGCGCACTGCTGGCTTCCAAACGCAAAAATCCCGATAAAATCATTTGTTTATGCGGCTGCATGATTCAACAGCCGGCCTCGGCGGAAAAGATCAAAAAACACTTTCCTTATGTCGATATGCTGGTGGGAACCCACGCCGTTCACAAATTCCCCCAGCTGCTTTTTGAAAAGCTGCAAAGCGGCGGGCATGTGTATGAGACCCCGGACAGCGACGGCGTGATTGCCGAAGAACTGCCGGTATTGCGTTCTGATTCGGTTTTTGCGGGTGTTTCAATTATGTACGGGTGCAACAATTTCTGCACTTACTGCGTGGTGCCGAATGTACGGGGCAGGGAACGCAGCCGCGAACCCGAGGCGATTTTAAACGAGTTCGGTACGCTTGTACGCGGCGGGTGGAAAGACATCACACTGCTCGGGCAAAACGTCAACTCCTACGGCAAAGGCGACGATAACAAACCGGATTTTCCCGAACTGCTCAAGCGGTGCTGTGCGTTCGATGGGGACTATTGGGTTCGGTTTATGACAAGCCATCCCAAGGATGCCGACGAAGCGTTGTTTGAGGTGATTGCCGCCGAAAAACACGCGGCAAAGCACTTGCATCTGCCGGTGCAGTCGGGTTCGGACGAGATTTTACGGCGCATGAACCGCCGATATGATACGCAAACCTATTTGAAAAAGCTCGATTCCATGCGGCGACTTTATCCCGAAATTGCGCTGACCAGCGACATCATTGTCGGGTTCCCGGGTGAGACCGAAAGCGATTTTCAGCAGACGTTGGATTTAATCGAGAACGTGAAATACGACTCGTTGTATATGTTCATCTATTCACCCCGGTCAAACACGCCGGCGGCGAACTACGAAAACCAAATTTCGCCCGAGATCAAGGCCGAACGGTTTGAGCGGCTGCTGGCGTTGCAGGAGAAAATCACCGAACATAAAAACAAGGCGATGGTCGGGGAAAAGCGGCGCGTGCTGGTTGAGCAGTTTGAACAAAAACACCAAAAGTGGAGCGGCAAAGACAGCGGGGTGACGCGCGTGCTGTTCGCGGGCAGCGAAAACGAAAACTTGCGCGGACAGTTTATTGATACAGAAATCATTTCAGCCGGCAGACACTGGGTCACCGGCCGCCGCATATAACCTTAAATTTGAACGGAGGAATTGTCATGTCGGAAAAAACATCACCCTTTGCATCCAAACTGACCAAAAAGCAATACGAGGCCGAGGTCTCCAAAACCCGCGACGAGCGCATGAAGTGGTTTGCGGACGCTAAATTCGGCATGTTCGTGCACTACGGCCCGTATGCCGTCGCCGGGTTGCAAGAGTGGTATATGGCTATCGGCGACATCAGCGTCGAACAATATGAGCGCGAGGTCACGCAAAAATTCCATCCGAAAAAGGGTTGTGCGTATGAGTGGGTGAAACTGGCCTCCGAAGCGGGCTGCAAGTACATGGTCATGGTCACCCGCCATCACGACGGCTATTCGATGTGGGATTCCGACTGCAACCCCTATAATGTGGTCAAATACGGGCACGATTACGATGTGGTCGCTGAGTTTGTCGATGCTTGCCGTAAATACGGTATGCGCATCGGGCTTTATCACTCCATTTTGGACTGGCATAATTCCGACTGCGGCGAGAGTTCGCGGGATTTTAATGCCCGTATCCGCTTTATCAAATACCACCGCGATATGCTGACCGAACTGTTGACCCGCTACGGCAAGATTGATATGCTTTGGTATGATATGTGTTATCCGTTCACCGGCGAAAACCTCGACTTCGTTGCGACCAACAGCATGGTGCGTACGCTCCAGCCGGACATCATCATCAACCCGCGCTCGGGTCTCGATGAAGACCTGGATACGCCCGAAGAACGCTTGAACCCCACCGGAAAACAAAAATACTTTGAGGCCTGCATGACCTTTAACGGGATTTCGTGGGGTTATGTCGACAGCGAGGAAGTCGCGGGATATTCCTATACCCCGCAGCGCATCATCAAGATGATGGCCGAGACCGCAGATCGAAACGGCAATCTGTTACTTAACATCGGCCCCGCACCCGACGGAAGTGTTCCTGCAGATGCGATTAAACCGCTTCGAACTGTCGGCGAATGGCTGAAGGTGAACGGCGCGGCGATCTACGGCGCAAGCACGCCCATTGATATGTGGGTTCCGAGCGGCAGAACGACGCTGAAGGGCAATATGCTCTATGTGATCCAATTGATCACGCCGGTGCTCGGCTATCTGCCGGTGAACGGTGTCGGCGCACCGGTCAAAAAAGTGCGCTGCCTCACCGACGGAAAAGAATACGAGTTTACACAAGAGGGCACCAAGCTCACCATTCAAGGGGTTGCGCACGGGCATATCGATAAAATCGCAGGGGTCACGGTGTTTGAAATCACCTGCGGAGAACCCTTCGGCAAATTCCAACGGACGGCTCCGTTGGCACAGGCAATGACCCTGCGTGAGGATCTATAGTATAAATTACAATATCTTTTAACGCAGAAAGAGGGCCATGCTGTGAAAGACAATACGGTTTCCGGGAATGCATTTTCCGAGAAAATGACGTTAAAAGAATATAACGACGCAGTCGCGGCAACTCGTGATGCACGCATGGCGTGGTGGAACGAGGCGCGCTTCGGGATGTTTATCCACTACGGGCCGTATTCGGTCGGCGGGCGGCATGAATGGATTATGGCGCTCGACGGCTACACGGTGGCGGAATACGAGGAGAAGTTCACAAGCAAGTTTCATCCGAAAAAGGGGTGCGCGCGCGAATGGGTCAAGCTGGCCTATGAAGCCGGATGCAAATACATGGTGCTCACCACCCGCCATCACGACGGTTATTCGATGTGGGATTCGGACGTCAACCCCTATAACGTGGTCAAATACGGGCATAATCACGACGTGGTGGCAGAATATGTCGCCGCGTGCCGTGAATTTGGGCTGAAAATCGGGTTTTATCACTCGGTCATGGACTGGCACAATCCCGACGGCTCCGAGGCAGCTTACGATCTGGCGGCGCGTCTGCGTTTTATCGACTGGCACCGCGGACTGCTCACCGAACTGATGACCCGCTACGGCAAGATCGACATTTTGTGGTATGATTTTCACGAGCCGTACGGCGGCACCACGCTGGATTTTGCCGAGACGAACCGCATGGTGAGAAACTTACAGCCCGACATCATCATCAACCCGCGCTCGGGAATTCCGGAGGACATGGACACGCCCGAGGGCAAAATCGAACAGAGCGAAATTTACTGGGAGTCGTGCATGACCTTTAACGGGCTTTCATGGGGTTATTCCGATTCCGCGCAGGTCGCACCGTATTCGTATAACGCCAACCGCATTCTTAAAATGCTGAACGACGCCTGCTCCGGCAGGGGCAATCTGTTACTCAACATCGGCCCCATGCCTGACGGCTCGATTCCGCCCGAGACCCTTGAACCCATGCAAACGGTCGGGAAATGGCTCAAGGTGAACGGCGAGGCTGTTTACGGGGCGCAGTCGCGCGCCAAGGCCTGCAACCTCACGGTGGATAATTTTTGGGTCAGCGGCGGCAATGTCACAGTACGCGACAAATCGATGTTTTTGTGGTATTATGTATGGACTGCCACCGGTGAACTGCGGGTGGCGGGTCTGCTCACAAAAGTGACCAAGGTGCGCTGTCTCACGGACGGAAAAGAATACCCGTTTGTGCAGGAGGGCGCAAAACTGACGATTTCGGGGCTTCCGACCGACCCACCGGACAAGATTTTAGGGGTGAGCGTGCTTGAAGTGGTCTGCACCAAGCAACCCCAAATGATGCTCGCGCCGTTCCTGACGCCGGTGTCAAAACTCCGAAACCCACCGGAGATCGAAGAATAATCAACAACAAATTCAAAAGTCGAAAGGAATTTTTAACATGGACAAGGTTATTGCAAAGACGCTCGAACTGGCGCACACCATGATGGAGGACGACCGCTTTTTGGCGTATCGTCTGGCCGCACAGGCCAACGACGAGGACGAAGGTCTTCAAAAACTGATCGGCGACTTCAATCTCGCCCGTATGAATCTGAACAACGCCGCGAACGGCGGCAAGGACACCGACCAGATTCAAGCCGAGATGAAGTTGCTTTACGGTCAGATCATGGGCAACGAGACCATGCAGAAATACAGCGAAGCGCAGACCGTGATGAATGCAATGATCCAACAGGTCAACGCCATCATCTCCGGCACCATCGACGGACAAGTTCCCGAGGAAATCGACCTCGAGGCCTCCTGCGGCGGCGACTGCGAGGGCTGCGGCGGCAGCTGCCACCATTAAAAATCCCCGCCAAAGTTTATCGGTTCAAAAGAGGCGGCAGTTTGCCGCCTTTTGGGTTGTAATTTGCACAAAGAAAGGGGAACGGCATGGCAATCTCTCCGATGATGCAGCAGTATTTTGACATCAAGGCGAAATACGATAAATATATCCTGTTTTACCGCATCGGCGACTTTTACGAGATGTTCTATGACGACGCGAAAACCGCGTCCAAAGAGCTCGATCTCGTATTGACCGGGCGCGACTGCGGGCAGGATGACCGCGCGCCGATGTGCGGCGTGCCGTTTCACAGCTG
>CAZTDA010000037.1:0-10257 GCA_964612155.1 uncultured Eubacteriales bacterium
ATCCTCGAGATATTGTGGCTTCAGGCAGTAAAAGAATGCGATCTGGTAGGCCTGTTCGGCTAAATAAGCGCCGTCGCTTGAGGCCTCTCCCTCATATCCGTGAATCGCAAAGGTCAGCATCACTTTTTTGGTCGGCTCGCGGTTGGGGTTTTTGATGTGATAATAGTAGAGCGGTCTTGCGAGTACACTTTCGCCGTATTTGATCAGTTCGGGGACGACGACGTTTTTATCCTCGTAAGCGGTGAAATAATCATCCAGTCCTTCAATTTCGGAGTAAAGGGTTTTGGTCAGTTCCAACAAGGATTCGTGCGGGGTAAATCTGCCCGCTGTGGCGTACACATCTTTTTCTTCGGGGGTAAAGAGGAATATTTCCTCGGGAATATACCCCAAATCAATCAGCGCTTCGACATCGGCATAAGTGAAACCCAGCGTGAGCATTTTTTGTCGGGTTTCGCGGGTATATACGCCGGAAAATCCGATGGTCTCGGGAATGCCGAGGTCGGTAAAGAAATCAAACACCGGAGCGGTAACTTCCGAAGCGGGTTGAGCGTTGGTCACCAGAGAACTCGGGGCATCCGAGCAAGCGCAGAAAAAAAGGAAGCAGGTTAACAGCGGTGTAACGATTCGATTGGAGGTCATGTCGTTAATTTATCTCCCTTAATCAATGTTCACAGCCGCCGTATTCTGATTTTTTATCAGTCCGGCGGTCTATTTACGGCTTATCATTTGCGCAGCCTTTGTTTTTTATAACGGCATTCATGTAATTATACGGAATTTCAATTTCGCATGCGGCGAATTCTTTCACAATATCTCTGCGCAGATCGCACAGCATTGAAAAGCCGGAGCCGGAATCCGCAGACCAGATAAACGCGCGCAAAGCGACGCCGAAGTCCTTTAAATCGACTACCCGCACCGCAACCACCGGCTCTTCCGTTTCAATTTCCTGAGTGTTTCTTGCGTCAATGCAGTTGGGGTGCGAAACCGCGAGTTTTTGTAAAACCAAAATGGCTTTGTCGATATCGGCAGTATAGGAGATGTTGATGTCAAGATAATTGCAGACCTTTTTTTCTCCCAACATCAAATTTTCAATTACGGAACCGTTGGTTTTGGCGTTCGGCACAATCACACGGTTGTTTTGAAAGGTTTTTAATACCGTATGGTGCAGGTTGATGTCCTCTACAATGCCGGTCACGCCGAGGTCTTTGATCGTGATGATGTCGCCGTTCACAAACGGTTTGAACAGTGAGATAAACAAGCCGTGAACCAGATTCGAAAACGCCTCCTGTGAGGCCAAACCGATGATGACCGCCAATACGCCGGAGGTTGCAAGCAGCGAAACCGTCGTCGATTTCAAGGGCAGAATTTGAAACAGGGCACTTGTGACTGCGATGATGTAGACCAGTGCGCGAATCAGGTGAGCAAGCAGTGGGAAGGTGTTCTTTTTGCCGCGCTTTTCTTTTTCTCTGAGAATGCGTCGGATGATCCGTAGTGAAATCCACGCGGCGAAGCCGATGCAAAGCCAGACCAGCAGCGTCATGAAAAGGCCGTCTTCAAAGGTGGCCTTTGTTTTGTCATTGACGTCTAAAATCCATTGCCAAAACTCTTGCATCTGTCATTCCTTTTTTCTGATCCGGTATTTACCGGTGTCGATGGGTTTTTGTATTACGATATAAACGATCCAGCCCAGCAGAGCGCCGAGGGTGTTTAGCCACAAGTCGTCGATGTCGGTGCCCCGTTCGAGCGGATATTGCGCAAGTTCGATGATCAGCGAGGCCAGCAGTCCGAACAGCAATGCTTTCCATAACGACGGCTTTTTCCACAAAAGGCAGGCAAAGAAGCCGATAGGCATAAACACAACGATGTTTCCGATAATGTTGATTAGAAAGAAGTTGATTTTGCCGCGCTCGATGGTCTCGATTCTGACCAGTCGGAATACGTCAAAGAGTTTCAGGTTCAATCCGCCTCCGCCGGGTCGGTGGACAATTTCAAAGCCGTTGGCGGTCAGCGTGATTTCGGTTAATACCGTTTGAGAGATCAATCCCACCAGAAACATGATGAAAATCACCATTAAAATCTCACGGGAACGGGGGCTGACCAAATTGCGTTTTATAAGCTGACCGGTACGGATATAGCGCCAAAGCAGGATAATCGGCAGCGAGATCAGCATATACGGGAGCATGTTTAATAAATATCTGAATGCTGTTGCCATTGCCGCCTCCGTAGATCACATCACTGTGGTTAAAATTCGGGTATCGTTTTAAGGATAAACCTTTAAATAAATCGGGTGATTTTTTATAAAACCTTGTTTTTCGGACTAATCGAGGAACACTCTGATGTCACAGTATATGTCTTTTTGCTAAAAGAAAATTCTAATCCGACCATTGATCAATTTGTAGTGGTTAGGGTCTGCGATGTCGCTCATGTTGCATTGCTCCCTTTTGTAAAATCCTGCGGGTTTTTAAAAAAAGCAAAACTTTTATTCCGCAGAGAAATTAACCTTATAATCATACCATATTCTGTGCGGTTTAGCAATATTTTGTCGTTGAAGACATAGGGAATTCACAGCTGCCGTAAAAACAAATCTTATATCCTCGTGTCGATTCGATTGAATTTGCGGGTAAAATATGCTAAACTGATTCAAAACGGCAGCAGCAAACGCGGCCGCTTTCAGTAAATAACGCCCGGAGGAACTGTCACAGTATGGACAACAGGTTGGATGCTTTTTTTGCAAGATTGCGCTCGAAAAAGGTTTTTGTCATCGGAATCGGCGTCAGCAACACGCCGTTAATTAAATTATTATTAAAAAAGGGCGTCCCCGTGACGGTCTGCGATAAAAAAGATGCTGCCGCGCTCGGTTCGATCTGCGACGAAATCCGCTCCTGGGGCGCGAAACTTCTGATCGGTTCGGATTATCCCGAGACATTCGATGCCGATGTCATCATCCGCGCGCCGGGCGTCTATTTCGACCTTCCCGCGCTTGTCGCCGCAAGAAAGAACGGCGCGGTCGTGACCTCCGAGATGGAGTTATTTTTCGATTATTGCCCGTGCCCCATTTATGCCGTGACCGGCAGTGACGGCAAAACCACCACCACTTCCATTATCGCCGAATGCCTGACCAAGCAGGGCAAGCTCGTCCATCTGGGCGGAAATATCGGCCGATGCCTGTTTGACAAGGTGGAAGAGATGTCTCATAACGACATCGCAGTCGTCGAACTGTCGAGCTTTCAATTGATGTCGATGCGCAAAAGTCCCGACGTTGCGGTTGTCACCAACGTCAACCCCAACCATCTGGATATTCATAAAGATATGAACGAATACATCACTTCTAAAAAGAACTTGTTTTTGCACCAAAATGCTTTCGGGCGTTGCGTATTGAACGCCGAAAACGAGATCACACGGTCATTTGCTTCCGAGACACGCGGGCAGACGGTGTTTTTCTCGTCGCTCAAAAAAGTGGATAACGGGGTTTATCTCAAAGACGGCAAACTCGTCCATGTCACCAACGGTGAGGAGGAGGAAATCATGGCCGCCGATGAGATTTTATTGCCCGGCACACACAATATGGAGAATTATATGGCGGTCTTTGCGGCGGTCTGGGGCGTTGTCGATGTCAAGGTCATGGCCGAGATCGCAAGAACCTTTAAAGGCGTTGAGCACCGCGAGGAATTTGTGCGCGAACTCGACGGTGTGAGATATTATAACGACTCCATTGCAACCACCCCAACCCGCACGATCGCCGCGCTGAACGCGTTAAAAAAGAACGTGATCTTGATCGGCGGCGGCTACGATAAAAAAATTCCGTTCGAACCGCTCGGAAAGCCGGTGGTCGACACTTGCAAGGCCGTGATTCTGTTCGGCGACACTTCGAAAAAGATGGGTGACGCCATCACGGCTGCACCCGGTTACAGTGCGGAAAAAGTGCCGATTTTATATGTCGGCAATATGTTTGAAGCGGTGCAGAAAGCCCGCTCGCTGGCTAAGAGCGGCGATTTTGTCACACTTTCTCCCGCCTGCGCCAGTTTCGACCGTTATCCCAATTACGAGACCCGCGGTGAAGAATATAAAACGCTTGTAAAGAAACTTTAGAGGTGAAATAAATTGGACACAAAGCAGCTTGTGACCGCGCTGTGCGAACCGTTTGGCGGCTCCGGCAGCGAAAAGAACGTCAACGACGTCATCTGCGACATTTTAAAGGGCTATAAGACCGCAACCGACGCAATGGGCAATCTCGGGGTCGAGATCGTCCCAAAACGCGCCGACAGACCGGTCGTCATGCTGACCGCGCATACCGATGAGATTTCGTTTCTGGTAAGCGAGGTGCGCGGCGACGGCAGTTTGTTATTAAGTCCGGTGGGCGGCATCGACCGCCGCACCATCCACGGGGCCAAAATCGCCGTACATACCAAGAGCGGAGACATCCCCGGCATTATCACGAGCGGCGAAAACGAGACCAGTCCCAAAGAAAATATCACCGCCGAAATCGGATATCAAAAAGACGGTTCATCTGTCAAACAAGGCGACCGCGCCGGATTTATCGCGCCGGTTTATGAGCTCTCGGACGGCGTTTTATGCGGACATGCCCTCGACAACCGCATCGGCTGCGCCGTGATTATCAAAGCCGCGCAGAACTTATCAAAAAACCTCAATGTCGGGGTTTATTTATTGTTCGCGGTGCAGGAGGAAATCGGCTGCCGGGGCAGCGGTGCGGGCACGCACAACATCATGCCCGATATCGCCATCGCAGTCGACGGCAGTTTCGGTGAAAACCCGATTGCCGATTCATCCAAAACCGGAAAGAGTGGGGAGGGGCCGATGATCGGCATATCCCCGATTTTATCGCAAAAGCACACCGACGGATTGATCGCCGAAGCCAAAGCGCGCAAAATCCCCTATCAGCTCGAGATCATGGGCGGGGGAACCGGAACCGACAGTGACCGTATCACCTTCACCGACGGCGGCGTTGAGACCGCGTTAGTCTCGGTGCCGATGCGCAATATGCACACCGCAGTCGAAACGGTCCTGATCTCCGACATCGACAAAAGCGCAAAATTGATCGCGGCTTATGTGAATACGTTGGGAGGATTTGCGCATGTATGATCTAATTGAAAAATTGGTGCAAATCGACGCGCCGACCGGGCGAGAGACACCCATGCGGTCGTTTTTAAGCGCCTATTTAAACGGTAAATGCGAATTTTATATTGACACACTCGGCAATGTGATAGCACATAAAAAAGGCGACGGGCGCAAACTCATGATTACCGCGCCGATGGACGAACCCACTTTTTTAATTAAAAAAGGTGAGAAGCCGTATTATAAATTCGAGACCGTCGGAAAAGCCGGGGCGGCACAGTTGTTCGGAAGAAAGTTGAAGTTCGACGGCAAAAAGGGCGTGATTGCGGTCTGCCCCGTGCACCTTTCAAGCGGCGATGACAAACTCCCGAAAACCGATTCGCTGTATTTTGAGTGCTACGACGAGCCGGAACAAGGCGCTTTCGGCGTGTTTGATTCCGAATTTTTCACTTGGGGCAAAAACGGCGGTATGATTGGCGGAAAAGCGCTCTCTTCCCGTGCGTGCATCGCTGCGCTGCTCAAAATACTCGAAATAACCGGTGAAGCCGATTTATGGCTGGTATTCGCCGCGCGCGGCAATTTGAATGCGGGCGGGGTAAAAGCTGCCGCCGAGACCATCAAGCCCGATATCGTTATCGTGGTGCAGGGCAATGAATGCGGAACACTTGACCCGGATAAAGAGCCGGAACTCGGATTACCAATCATCGACAGCGGCGCGGTACATGACGAAGAACTTTTAAACGAGATAAAATTTTCCGCCGAGACCTTAGGAATCAAAACAAGCATTCCCGCAACCCGTCCGACCTGCCCGGCAGGTGCAGTCGCACAGTGCGCGGGCGGTATCAAGACCGCATTTTTAGCGCTGCCGACACGGCTGCCCGGTTCCGATACCGAGAGCTGCCGTAAAAAAGATGTTGAAGCGCTCTCTAAGCTGTTAAACGCGGTGGTTCAAAAATGAATGAAACAGTTCTGATTGCCGCGCAAAAAGCGGATTTAAAAGTTAAAGCACAGTTTGAAAAAATCGAACAGACCGAACGTATCTGCACCGAGCGGGTGTTACAGGCGTTTTCCGAGAACCGGGTCAGTGAGGCGCATTTGCTCGGCACGACCGGCTACGGCTACGGCGACCTCGGACGCGAGACGCTTGATAAGGTTTATGCAGCTGTCTACGGCACCGAAGACGCCTTTGTGCGCATCCAGATGGTCAGCGGTACCCATGCGATTGCCACCGCACTGTTCGGCGTGCTGCGCCCGGGAGATGAGGTTTTATCCATCACCGGAAAACCCTATGACACGATTGTGCCGACCATTATGAAAAAGGGCGGGGGCTCACTCGCCGATTTCGGCGTGAAGTTCGATTGGCTCGAATTCAACGGAACATTTGAGCTTGATAAAATCTTTTCGGAAGCATCTAAAAGCAGAAAGAAAATGATCTATATCCAGCGTTCCCGCGGGTATACCCTGCGGCGCTCGCTGACCACCGGAGAGATCAATCAGGTAATCGAGGCAATTCACAAAAAGTTCCCTGATATCATCGTCTTTGTCGATAACTGCTACGGCGAATTCGTCTGCGAGAGCGAACCCAAAGCCGATTTGCTGGCGGGCAGCTTGATAAAAAACGCGGGCGGCGGACTTTGCCCTTGCGGCGGTTATTTGGCCGGAAAAAAGGAACTGATTGACGCCTGCGCCGATCGCCTGTTTGCGCAGGATATCGGGCGCGAAGTCGGGGCGACGCTGCTGCAAAACCGCAGTATGTTTATGGGGCTGTTTATGGCGCCTCACGCCACCGCCGAAGCACTCAAGACCGCTGTTTTCGCGGCTGCGCTGTTTGACGAACTCGGCTTTGCCACCCAACCGGCATATGATGACGAACGCGCCGATATTGTGCAGCTTTTAAAACTGGGAAATCCGGAGTTGTTGGTCAAGTTTTGCAAGGGCCTTCAAAGCGGCTCTCCGATCGACAGCCATGTCAGCCCCGAGCCGTGGGATATGCCCGGCTACGACAGCAAGGTCATCATGGCCGCGGGCGGCTTTATCTCGGGCTCCAGCGTCGAAATTTCGGCCGATGCGCCGCTTCGCGAGCCATTTTCGGTCTGGCTGCAAGGCGGATTGACTTTTGCAAGCGGCAGATATGCGGTTTTACGCGCCGCTGAAGCCATCGTGTCATAAGGGCTTTGACTTATAATGGCGATAGTGTTATAATATCATATATATAGAAATAGTGCTCCGGCGTTGAACGGAGCGCAAAAAGAGCGGGTGTAACATTGGACGGAAACAAACAGCGCGCGACAGCGACAATCCATCTCTCTGCCCTGCGCAAAAATTTTGAATATATCAAAGCACTGACCGGCGGAAAGAGTAAAATCTGCGCAATGGTCAAAGCGGACGCTTACGGACACGGCGCGGTGGGCGTCGCCGAAGAACTGGCGCGCTGCGGCGTCGGTTATTTCGGCCTTGCCGATATTTACGAAGCTCAGACCCTGCGTGAGGCCGGTATCGAAACCCCGATTTTGATGATGGGCTATACGCCGAAGTGCGATATGCCCCGTCTGCGCGAATATAATCTGACTCAGACCGTTTTTGATTTGGATTATGCCGAAACACTGAACGATGTCGTGGGAGGTAAAGTCCGCTGCCATTTAAAAATCGACACAGGTATGGGGCGGCTCGGGTATGTCTGCCCGGACGGTTTTCCCACCAAAGAAATTTTGCGCACGCTGGAGCTGCCCAATCTCGACTTTGAGGGTGTTTATACCCATTTTGCCAAAGCGGACGAAACCGCAAGCGATCTGACCCACCGCCAGTTTGAAAACTTTATGGCGGTGCTTTCCAATCTCTCTTATGCGGGACATACTTTTCAAATTCGGCACGCGGCCAACAGCGCCGCGATTATGAATTTTCCCGAGATGCATCTTGACATGGTGCGCCCGGGAATTATGCTGTTCGGCCTGATGCCCGACGGCAGCAAAAACGAACATTTGACGCCGATTCTCGATTATGCGGGTGCGGTGGAACTGGTCAAAGAGGTTGCCGCCGGAACCACCATCAGCTACGGCGGAACATACCGTTGTGAAACAGATAAACGTATTGCCGTGGTCAGCTTGGGTTATGCCGATGGGGTTAGTCGGACACTCTCGAACCGAGGATTTTTGCTGGTCAACGGCAAACGCGCGCCCATTCTCGGAAAGATTTGTATGGATCACTTGATGATCGATGCGGACCGACTGGGAAAAATCGAGTGCGGAATGCCTGCCTACATCATCGGCGGCGGCAGCAAAGGGAACACGGTTGATGAGTTGGCGGAGTTTGAGGGAACTATCAGCTATGAGGTGATGTGCCGCATGGTGGGCAGCCGGGTAAAAAAGATTTATACGGAATAACAGCAACAACGTCCCGATTTTTATGAAGGATAAATATTAAAATGAGCACAACGGTTTTAAAGGTCATTGCGATCATCACCATGTTCATCGACCATCTCGGTGCTTCCGGGATCGTGCCCTCCGACAGCCCGTGGTATACGGTCTGCCGTGTGATCGGGCGATTGGCATTTCCGCTGTTTTGCTTTTGCATCGCCGAGGGATTGAAGTACAGCAAAAACCGGAAAAACTACATCGAACGACTTTTTATTTTTTCGATTATCAGCGAAGTCCCGTTCGACCTGCTGTTTCATAACACATGGTTTTCTTGGCAGGGTCAAAACGTGATTTTCACGCTGTTGCTCGCCGCAGTCGGCATCACGGTCTTTGAACAGCCCGAATTGTTGGGCAAAATGATGCAAAAATTCGAAAAGAACCCCCAGACCTATGCTTATCAAAACGCCGATTGGGTGGTTAAATCGTTTATACTCGCCATTTGTGCGCTTTTAGGTTATCTGTTGAAAACGGATTACGCTTGGTTCGGCGTATGCTTAATCTATGTGATGTATTTCACGGGCAGGTGGTCAAAGCCGAAACGGTATGTCGCCATCGCCGCCACCATCATCGGCTACGGGCTGTTCAGCTCGTTGGTGCCCGGAAGTGAATTGAATGTGTCGGTTTTCGGCGGATATGGGGCGGTTCCTTTCACCTCTTATTATTTTTACAGAATCACCGTGTATTACTGGCTTGCGGCAAGCGCATCGTTAATTTTAATTATGCTCTATAACAACAAAAAGGGCAAGGGATTTAAATATCTGTTTTATGTCTTTTATCCTGCGCATATGCTGGTCTTGTATCTCATAATCCGTTTCGATTTGATTACTAAAATCGGCACTTTGATTGGAATTTCATAACGCAACGAAAGGTGGATAATTTAAGATGGAATTTAAAGAAATTAAAATCGGTGAACTCGGTTTTAATCCGTTCGAGATGATCGGCGGATGGGCATTATTAGCCAGCGGAAAGCCCGACAACTTCAATATGATGACGGTCAGCTGGGGGCAGGCCGGTGTGCTTTGGAACAAAAACGTCGTAACCGCCTATGTGCGGCCGCAGCGTTATACAAAGGGCTTTATGGACACCAACGATGTCTTTACGCTCAGCTTTTTCGGTGGCGATTGCCGTGACGCATTATCGCTGTGCGGCAGCAAGAGCGGCAGAGACATTGATAAAATGCATCAAAGCGGTTTGACGGCGGAACACCGGGGCGGAGCGGTGTTGTTTGGCGAGGCAAAGTTGATTCTGGTATGCGAAAAACTTTATGTCGGAAAACTTGAAAATGACAGCTTTTTGGATGAAAATCTGATTTCAACCAATTACCCCAAAGCGGATTTTCACGCATTTTATATCGGAGAGATTAAAAAGGTTCTTGTGAAATAACACCGAAAAGTTCGGGTCTCGGCTTGAAAGGATGTTCATAGAAATGGGTTTTAAAAAGACGGTTTTGGAAAAATCGGACAGTACCTCGGTGCAGTTTCTGCGCTCGTTGGTAGTCGGCGGCATCGCCACAGGCGTTGACGTCGGCATTGCAATGCTTCTTACTTACGGTTTTTCGGTCAGCGAGCAGTTGGCGGCGGCAATCGGTTTTATATTCGGATTAGCTGCTAACTATTTGCTCAGCGCTGTCTGGATTTTCAAAAAGTCCGAGGTTACTTCACGGATTGGTGAGTTTTTGGTATTTGCGGTTATCGGCGCTGTCGGACTTGCAATTAAGGTCGGTTTAATCACATTATTTGAGCATTGGATGGACATACCCTTCTTTAACGAATGG
>CAZTDA010000038.1:0-10245 GCA_964612155.1 uncultured Eubacteriales bacterium
ATCGACTGCGTCATCCATTTTGCCGCTTATAAAGCGGTCGGGGAATCGGTCACAAACCCGATCAAATATTATAAAAACAACCTCGACTCGCTGCTATCCGTGTGTACGGCCATGCAAAAACACGGTTGTAAACAGATCATATTCTCCTCCTCCGCTACGGTCTACGGTATTCCCAAATCCGTTCCGATCGACGAGAGTTTTCCGCTCTCGGCCATCAACCCCTACGGCCAAACCAAACTCTTTGCCGAATTGATGCTGCGCGACATCCGGCGTGCCAACCCCGACTGGTCGGTGACGCTGCTGCGCTATTTCAACCCCATCGGCGCGCACCCGAGCGGAATGATCGGTGAAAAGCCCAACGATATCCCCAACAACCTGTTGCCTTATGTGTCACAGGTCGCAGCCGGAATTTTGCCGCGTCTGCGCGTTTTCGGCGGCGATTACCCAACCCCTGACGGCACGGGCATCCGCGACTATATCCATGTGGTTGATTTGGCAAAAGGCCATGTCGCTGCCATCGGCAAACTTGCAAACCGCAGCGGTGTCTATGTCTATAACCTCGGCACGGGACACGGCGAATCGGTGCTTCAAATCGTCAAAGCCATGGAAAAGGCCTCGGGCAAAGAGATCCCTTACGACATCGTCGAGCGCAGACCCGGCGACAGCGCCGAGAGCTATGCCGACCCCGGCAAAGCCGAGCGCGAACTCGGCTGGAAAGCCCAATACAACCTTGAAGATATGTGCCGCGACGCCTGGCGCTGGCAGCAGTATTGCAAGGATCACAATCTGTAATTTTAACTTATGAGCTGCAAATACGACATCGCTCGCATCTTGGAAAGCGACCCGGCGGCAAAAAGCGCCGCGCAGGTCTATTTTCTCTATCCCGGATTTCGGGCGGTGCGCCGCCATCGTGTCGCGCATTGGCTCTACGAACATAAATTTACCTTTTTTGCGTTTTGGTATGCCAAAACCACGCGCCGCCGCACCGGCATCGAAATCCACCCCGCCGCAAAAATCGGAAGAGGTCTGTTTATCGACCACGGCATGGGTGTTGTGATCGGAGAGACCGCGGAAATCGGCGACAACTGTACGCTCTATCAGGGCGTGACGCTCGGCGGTACCGGCAAGCACTCCGGCAAACGCCATCCGACATTAGGCGATAATGTGGTCATCGGCACGGGCGCAAAGGTTTTAGGTCCTTTCAAAGTCGGTAATAACTCCAAAATCGCAGCGGGTGCAGTCGTGCTCGAGGAAATTCCCGAGAACTGTACCGCCGTCGGTGTCCCCGCACGCATCGTCAAACGGGACGGTCAAAAAATCGTGCAGGACCTTGACCAAATTCACATCCCCGACCCGGTCGCACAGGAGCTCTGTCGCCTGCAAATTGAGATCGATAATTTGAAAAAAGAGATAAAATCTAAGTAGGAGCGACCATCCTGCGCATTAACTTAAATGGATATCATCAAGAAACTGCATCAGTACGAATACTTTTCGCGGGCTATTCGCCCGCTGGGTCGTCAGGGATGCCGACCCCTACAGAGAAACCCGTCTTAAACGGAAAGGAATTTTACAAGATGAAGCTCTACAATACCCTCACCGCCGAAAAAGAGGACTTTATCCCGATCGAGCCGGGCAAGGTGAAACTCTACACCTGCGGTCCGACTGTTTATCACTTTGCCCACATCGGCAACCTGCGCACATACATCATGGAGGATGTGCTCGAAAAATACCTGCGCTTTGCGGGTTACGAGGTCAAACGCGCTATGAACATCACCGATGTCGGACACCTGTCGAGCGACGCCGATACCGGCGAGGACAAGATGCTCAAAGGCGCCAAACGTGAACATAAAAGCGTGATGGAGATTGCGCAGTATTATACCGACGCGTTTTTCGCCGACTGTGAAAAGCTGAACATCAAAAAACCCGAGATCATTTTGCCCGCGACAAGCTGCGTCGATGGCTTTATCGAAATGATCGCCGCGCTGATGACTAAGGGCTATGCCTACGAGGCCGCAGGGAATATTTATTTCGATACCTCCAAACTCAAAGAATATTATGTTTTTAACAAACAGGACGAAAAAGACCTGGCCGTCGGCGTGCGCGAGGGTGTGGAAGAAGACGCGAACAAGCGCAACAAAACCGATTTTGTGTTGTGGTTCACCAAGTCCAAGTTCGACGATCAGGAGCTCAAATGGGACAGCCCGTGGGGCAACGGTTACCCCGGCTGGCACATCGAGTGCTCGTGCATCTCGCTGCGCACCCTCGGCGAGCGGCTGGATATCCACTGTGGCGGCGTCGACAACATCTTCCCGCACCACACCAACGAAATTGCCCAGAGCGAGGCCTATTTAGGTCATAAGTGGTGCAATTATTGGTTCCATGCCCGCCACCTGAATACAAACAGCGGGAAGATGAGTAAATCCTCAGGCGAGTTTCTGACCTTGTCGGTACTCGAAAAACGCGGTTATGACCCGTTGGCCTATCGCTTTTTCTGCTTATTGTCCCACTACCGCAAAACGCTGGAGTTTTCCTACGAAGCGCTTGACAACGCCGTATCCGCCTATGATAAGCTGATTTGTAAAATCGCGACCCTCGAAAAAGAGGGTACTGTCGATAGCACCGTATTCGATCAATTTGCCGCCCAATTCGCCGAGGCGATGGACAACGACCTGAACACCTCATTAGCCATCACCGCGATTTATGACGTGCTCAAATCCGACACCAACGGAGCGACCAAACGCGCGCTGCTTGCCAAGTTTGATACGGTGCTTTCCCTCAATCTGCTCCAAGCCGCCGACAAACGCGCCGCATCGCAGGAACCGTGCCCGCTCGGAGCAGACCCGGAAATTTTAGCGCAAATTGAGCTGCGCGCAGCTGCTAAGAAAGCCAAAAATTTTGCCGAGGCCGACCGCATCCGCGACGATTTAAAAGCCCGCGGCATTGTCCTCATCGACACCCCCCAAGGCACGACGTACACCAAGTCGTAGGAAACTCAGTTAAGTTTACAGTTAAAAGTGTACAGTGACATTTTTATTACGCTCCTTCTTTGCCTCCCTTGTTAAAGGGAAGGGGGTCAGGGAATTCACAAGTGAATTCCCCGGAAGAATTGCAAAGCAATTCTTCTTTCCACCTTGCAGTGGTGGAGGGATTCTGTCTTTTATTCCGTTTTGCTTCAGCAAAACACCGCAACTGCTCCACTGTTCACTGCCAACTGTTCACTTTTTCTTGAACCGCAATTGTATGAAAGGACTCTTATTTATGCTCTTGATGTTCGACATCGGCAACTCCAATATCACCATCGGCGCTTATGAAGGGGAAGACCTGCTGTTTGTGTCTCGGCTGCAGACCGACACGCGCCGTATGACCGATCAGTATTTCGCTGAAATTCGGGAAATTTTAAAGCTGCATGAGGTCGCGATGCATGCCGACGGCGCGGTCATCAGCTCGGTCGTGCCGCAGCTGACCTCGACCTTTGCCGACGGCATTCGCAAATACCACAACGTCGAACCGATGGTCATCGGCGCGGGCATTAAAACCGGACTCGACATCAAGATCGAAAACCCCGCCCAGACCGGCGCGGATATGGTTGCCACAGCCGTCGGCGCGTTAGCCGAATTCAAATCGCCCATCATCATCTTTGATCTCGGCACCGCCACAAAAGCTACCGTCGTGATGCCCGGCAATCGCTTTATCGGGGGCATGATCGCCCCGGGCGTTCAAATTTCGCTCGAAGCGCTCTCGTCCCATACGGCGCAGCTCCCGCATATCGACCTCAAAAAGCCCAAAAAGGTCATCGGTGACAACACCATTGACGCCATGCGCTCCGGTGTGATCTTCGGCACCGCCGCCATGGTGGATGGCATGATCGACCGTATGGAGGAAGAGCTCAGTCAAAAATGTACGGTCGTTGTGACCGGCGGCCTTTCCGACACCATTTCCGGCTGCTGCCGACACGAACTCCACCTGCGCCCGAATCTGATTTTGCAGGGTCTTTTGGCGATTTATAATTTAAACAGTTCCACAAAAAAATGAATATATAAGTGATTTCGGTTGACAGACCGAAAAAACTTCATATAATAAATCCATAAGGAGAATCGACGTACGGATAATCCGTTGACGATTCATCCGCGACCGGACACCTGTCCGGACAGCGTCCCACCGCCGACCATAGCGGGGGACAGCAAGGAGGAGTTTTCATGCGTAATCAAAAGGTATCCTATCTCACGCGGCTTGCGGTGCTCGTCGCCATCATCGTCGTGCTGACCGTCCTGAACATCGGATTCATTCCGATCGGGCCGATAGTCGCGACGATTTATCATCTACCGGTCATCATCGGCGCAATCATTCTCGGCCCGACAGCCGGCTTGATTCTCGGCGGATTCTGGGGATTGCTCGGCTTCATTTTGGCGCTCACCGGAAGCACCACCGACATTGTGGCGCTCACCATTATCCAACAAAACCCGCTGATCTATTTCGTCATCGCGTTTTTCCCGCGCCTGATCATGGGTGGTCTTGCGGGATTGATCTCCCGCGGTTTCGAAAAGGTCTTCAAAAAGCGCCGTTTTCTGGGCTACGCCTTCACCGGTGCAATCGGCTCGCTGCTTAATACGATTTTCTATCTCGGTGCGCTCTGGCTGCTTGCCGCTCCGGTCATCGCGGAGATTTATGAAATCTCTCTCACCGCTGTCGGCGGTATTGTGATCGGCGTCGCGACCACCAACGGCCTTGTCGAAGCGGGTGTCGCAGCTGTTTTGGTCTCCGCAATCAGTGTTGCTCTGACAAAGTTTTTACCCTACAACTCAACGCAAAAATCCAAAACATAACGCAGGCATTACAAACCCCCGCGAACCAACCCTTCGCGGGGGTTTTATAGTGAAGCCAATTGAAAAACAAGGCGAGGATAATTTTAAAGGTAAGTGGCTTCACATTAGGTAAAACCACTTTAATAATACCTTGAGTAAAAATGGTTTTACTATAAAATCTCCAAAACATTTTCATTACCCAAAGGAGGTTTCCATGGGCAAAATTTATAAACTCTGCGTCGTCGACAAACTCGGCGTTTTGGATCGCATTGTCGGTATTATCCGCCGCTGCGGCTGGAACATCTCGGTACTTCTCACCTTTGAGAGCGAGCCGGGCAAGTCCGTTATGATCATCAAGCTCGCCGACGGCAAAATCGACGACGCGCTGACCCGCCGGCTTGAAGATATCGAGAGCATTTACAGCATCGCCATCGAAGACGACACCGTCACCCAAAAAATCATGGAACTCGGGATATAACCGAAACGATCGATGAATCCCGCCTTGAAAGGAGACAAATCCATGCAAGCGTTCGGGAAACTGGTAAGAGATCGGATTCCGGATATCATCAAACAACAGGGTGAAACACCTGTTATAGAGATATTATCCGATGATCAATATTTGGATGAGCTCAATAAGAAACTGACCGAAGAAGTCGGCGAGTATCGGGAGAGTCAAGCGTTGGATGAGCTTGCGGACGTGCTTGAAGTGATTGATGCGATTTGTATAGCACAGGGCACTTCCATGGACGAATTGCAAAAGATCCGAGCGCAAAAGTTTAAAAAGCGCGGCGGATTCTCGGAAAAAATCTTCCTGGTGTCAAAAGAGTAAACAAATTACATCACAGAGGTGCGAACTATCAAAAGGAAGGCCACATATATGCTTGTTTTAGCCATCAATCCGGGGTCGACCTCCACCAAAATCGCGGTTTTTGACGAAACCCAGCGCCGCGTAATCGAAAAAACCATTTATCACAACACCGCCGAAACCCGCCCGCACGAGGGGGTTTTGGCACAAAAAGACATGCGTATGCAGTATGTACTGGATACACTGAAAGAAAACGGAATCGCCCCCGAATCGCTCACCGCCATCGTCGGGCGCGGCGGCATTATCAAACCCATCGACTCGGGCACATACGTTGTCAACGAGGCCATGATAAGAGATTTAAAAAGCGCCTCGGCGCTCGTTCACGCATCCACCCTCGGCGGGATCATCGCCTATGAGATTGCACAGAAATACGGTTTGACCGCCTATGTCGTCGATCCGGTCGTGGTGGACGAGATGGACCCCTGCGCAAAACTCTCCGGCATCCCGGGCATCGAGCGCCGCAGCGTCTTTCACGCACTGAACACCAAGGAAATCGCCCGCCGCGCCGCTAAAAAGTTAAACATCGAATACGAAAACGGCCGCTTCATCGTGGCGCACATGGGCGGCGGAATCACCGTCGGCGCGCATATGTACGGCAGGGTCGTCGACGTCAACGACGCATTGGCGGGCGAGGGTCCGTTTACCCCCGAACGCTGCGGCGCCATCCCCGTGACCGGCATCATCGACATGTGCTTTTCTGGTAAGACCAAAGAGGAGATGATGCGCTTTGTCTCGGGCGGCGGCGGAATGTCCGCTTACCTCGGAACAAACGACCTGCGCGAAGTCGAACAGATGATCAAAACGCAGGACGAGTTTGCCGCATTGGTCATGGATTCGATGGCCTATCAAGTCGCAAAAGAGATCGGCGCAATGTCGGCGGTATTGGAAGGCCGCGTCAACGCTATAGTTCTCACAGGTGGGCTCGCCTATTCCAATCGCTTCACCGGCGCCATCAAGCGCAGAGTCGACCTCATCGCCCCGGTGCTGGTTTATCCCGGCGAAGACGAAATGCTCGCCCTCTCCTCAGGAGCGCTGCGCGTCCTAAAAGGCGAAGAGCGCGCCAAAGAGTATAAGTGATTTAAATCATATAACAGTCACAAACAATAAAAACCGAAAAGACCGCCGAGAGGCGGCCTTTTGTTTGTCATTCTAAGCGAAGACCGAGGAACCTCAAGCGCGGTAGGGGCGATTCGCAATCGCCCGTAAGACATCATGGAGGCCATGGGTGATTACGAATCGCCCCTACCTCAGCACAGATGCGCAATGCGCGCCCCTACATGATAAACCGTTACATTCTGTGCCAATATTTTCGCTCCAACCCGCGATACTGCACCGCTTCTGCGATGTGGTCGGGCTTGATGGTCTCGCTTGAATCTAAGTCCGCAATGGTGCGCGCCACCTTGAGCAATCGATCATGCCCGCGCGCCGATAACCCGAGCCGATCAAACGCCCGGTGCATCAACTCGTCGGCTTTGGAATCGAGCGCGCAGTATTGTTCGAGCAGGACGGGGGTCATGTTCGCATTGCTGCGGCATTTATCCCCGAACCGCTCGCGTTGAATCTCCCGCGCTTTCATCACCCGTTTTGCGATCTCGACGCTCTTTTCTTCGCCCGATTTTGAAGACAACTGCTCATATTCCACCTGCGGCACTTCGATATGGATGTCAATCCGGTCGAGCATCGGCCCCGAGAGCTTCGCCAAATACCGCTCGACCGCGTTCGGCGAACAGATGCACTTCTTGCTCGGATGCCCGAAAAAGCCGCAGGGGCAGGGGTTCATCGCCGCAACCAACATCATGTTGCAGGGGAACCGCACGCTGCCGCTGGCACGCGAGATCATCACCGTGCCGTCTTCAATCGGCTGTCTTAACACTTCCATGGCCTGCCGCGAAAACTCGGGGAACTCGTCCAAAAACAGCACGCCGTTGTGTGCCAGTGAAATCTCGCCCGGCCCCGGGATTTTACCGCCGCCCGATAACCCGGCGGTCGAAATCGTATGGTGCGGCGCGCGAAACGGCCGCGTCTTAATCAAACTCGCACCGCCGTGCAATTGCCCCGCCAACGAAAATATTTTTGTCGTCTCGAGCGACTCGTCGAGCGTCATCTGCGGCATAATCGTCGGAATCCGCTTGGCCAGCATGCTCTTGCCGCTGCCCGGAGGGCCGATCATCAGCACGTTATGCGCTCCCGCCACGGCGATTTCAAGCGCCCGCTTGGCCTCGTATTGACCCTTGACCTCAGAAAAATCCAAAAACGCGCTCTCGGAAGCGGTTTCCTCTATAAACACGGCGGGCTCAATTTGCGGACCGCCCTTGACATGCGCATAAATCTGGTTGACGCTCTTGGCGGGATACACGGTGATGCCCTCAATCGCGCCACCCTCGTCGCGGTTGCCTTCTGGGATGAATACGTTTTTAAACCCCGCCAGCCGCGCCGCAATCAGCATGCCGACCATGCCGCGCACCGGGCGCAGTTCGCCGTCGAGCGACAATTCCCCGATAAAGGCATTCTGTTTGGTATCGAATTCAATCTGTCCGCTGTCGGCTAAAATGGCCATCAAAATCGGCAGATCATAGACCGGTCCGGCCTTTTTCACATCGGCGGGCGCAAGGTTGACCACATAATGCCCGATCGGCATCTCGAACCCGCTGTTTCGGATGGCGGCTTTCACGCGCTCTTTCGACTCCTGCACGGCAGCATCGGGCAATCCGACCACCTCAAACGAGAACAGGCCTTTGGCATAATCCGCCTCAACCCGAACCACATAGCTGTCCATCCCGAACGTTCCAAACGAAAACACCGAAATCAAATTCTTACCCCCTAATCAGTCCTCAAGGCCATAAAAGTTAACAGTTGGCAGTTGCCAGTGAACAGTTTCGGTGTTTTGCTGCGCAAAATCATTTATAAAGAAATATCTTGGAAATGCAATGCACTCCATAACCCCCGAATGTCAACTGCTACCATTGCATTGTCACTGTACACTTTTAATTGTCAACTGTTAACTGTTCTTTCTCCCTTTTCTCCATTCTGAAAAGCAATTTTACAATTTCCGAAAACGGAAAAACGCCTACGGCTGCGGCAAGCGCCAAAAACGGATAGGAAGCCCCGGTCTCGAGCAGCAGATAACCGATTAACGCGAACGCCCAAAACGCCCCGACGGCCCAACCCAGCAACTTTTTATTGGAAAACAACGCGCTTGCAAACAGTGAATTTTCGTCGGCAAAACATAGCGCAGCGACACACACGCCGCAGGCAAGCGCGATAAAACTCCCGGCTTTTTCCGCTCCGACCACAAAAACCGAACTCCCGATTGACGCAGCGGCGATGTATGTCGACATCAACAGGGCGTGCATTGCCGCAGCATAGCTATACCCAACCCCACCGTACGGATTAACGCCGGGATTGTTGGGCTGAGCGGTTCTTTTGAATTCCTGCTGCCGGATGCCCGGGCTTAAAAAGAATTTCGCCGCGGCAAAAACCAACAGCGCCGCAGCCGCTTCAAACGACGCACGACCGGTTAAAAACAGCGTGACCAGCGTTATAAAAATCGAAGTCGCAACGGTAATTCCGAACAGCGTGCTGTTTTTCACCGCCGCAACACAGCGCCGTGACTTTCGAACCGCTTCTGAAAATTCGTGATTGGTGTCGGAAGAAAGCACCAACCCGGCTTTTTGGCGGATCATATCGCAGGCATCGGCAGAGGCGACACCCAAATCGGATGCCTCCAACAAGTTGTTTTGAACGCAGTCCGAGCCGATGACCGCCACCGTCTCGCCATGTGTCCGGTAGTCCTTAATGATCTTTAAACAATCGCGCACCGAACAGCCCGCATAAGCCCTGACTGCCGAATCAAATGTTCCCGCTTCGTCCGGTCCCGCCACTTTTTCGCCCTCACACAGTACCCCCAGCGCCTTGGCATAGGCCTCGGTCACGGTTTTGCTTTTGGCGGTCAGCACAATCGGGGTAATGCCGTTTTGATATAACTCCTCGCAGTATTGCGGCAGCCCGGCGGAAAGCTCATTTTGCACTCCGATCAGACCTGCGGCCATAAAGCCCTCCGATTCCGCATCGCTTTCGACCCGCAGTTTTTTAATGATGACCGCGATGACCTCGGCCGCGCCTTTTTGCATTTCGGCAACAGCTTCGCGCGCGTTCAAAATCGGTTCGTCGCAGTGGGGCAGCAGGGCGACCGCGTTTCCGACGGCTACCGCGATTTTGATTTTTCCGTAAAGCACCGCCGCCACGGTAATCTCACCGTCGCCGGTGCCGAGCACCCGATTAAAATCGGTGAACAGCTTATGTAACCCGCCGTTTTCTTCCACCGCACTTAAAATTGCCGTGGTCTTTGCGTCCCTGCCGCGATAGATCGGCACGTGGTCGCCGTCGAATTCACAGCCGAGCCCCAACGCCGCAAGCCGCAGCACCGCCGCTTGATCTTCATCATCGGGCGAATAGTTTTTCTCGCCGAGTTGCGTCCAGACCTTGACCACTTTCATACGTTTTTTGGCGTATAAGACATCGATATCCGAACAGACCATCGACAAAGTGCGTGAGCCGGCCGAGCGCGTCGGCGCCCGC
>CAZTDA010000039.1:0-10014 GCA_964612155.1 uncultured Eubacteriales bacterium
GATCCCGCCCGCAAAATACTGCCAATACTTCTTTTCAAGCAGAAACGGCAGCATCAACCCCAAAAACGCGCAGATGACAAGCCCCTGCCGAACGCCGGAAAACAGGTAGGACATGTACAGCGTAGGGTAAGCCAGTAACAGCGCAAACATCTTTGCACCCGGACAGCACTTAACGGCAAAACGAACCAGCAGCAACATCGAGACAATTCCGATTACCCCCATAAACACCCAAAACGGCGTATTTATCGCTTGAAAGACAACCTCAAGCAATTTCCACCCTAACTCAATGTTTCCGTTTTTGCTCCAAAAACCCTTTAAGGGTGTTACTCCGCCGGGCGCTTGTTCATATAGCTGCATATAAGAAAAGTAATCGGTGCCCTGTCCGTAACGCAGCACCAAAAAAAGAGTCAATACCACTGCCGAAATAATAAAGAGGACGTTGTAATCTTTCTTTTTAACAAAGGATACCGTCGCCAAAACCAGCAAAAAAGCATATATAATTAAATACGGACTCATCTTCATCTCCCTTTATTTATCATTTAATTAATGGTTATAGTTATAAAAGCAACTCCATGGTTCTCTTTTGTGTCGACATTCCCAACCGCTCATAAAATGCCTTTGCACCGTCATTGAATTCCCAGACATTCAACTCAATGTTATAACAGCCGGTTTCACGCGCATAATCCTTTGCCGCCTTAAACAGCGCCTGTCCCGCGCCCTGCTTTCGGTTGTTGGGATCGATACAAATGTCGTCGATATACAAGCAACGGTAGGCCTTTCTGACCGCATAGTTCGGTTGATCTTTGACCTTGGCAATCAAATAGCCCAAAATGCCGCCGTCTTCGCCCTCTGCGACGAAAACCGCATTGTCGGCAAGCAGCGCCGCAACGCCCTCGGCGTCATATTTTCCGCGCGAGTCGTCAAATAAGTCGGGTCTGCCCGCACCGTGTTGGGCCGCGATAATCTTTAATAGCCGGGCGATCTCGGCGCAATCACCCGGTTGTGCTCTGCGAATCTCCATCTTATTCGCTCAGCCGAATCATCTCATCGATGCAGTGACGCGCTTTTTGAAGCGTTTGGGAATCGAGTGTAATCTCCTCGCCGCCTTTGCCTTCGAGACAATTGAGCAAATCGGGCAGTGTAGTCGCCTTCATATTTTCGCAGACCATCTTTTTGGAAAGCGTATAAAATTGCTTTTGGGGGCAGTCGTATTGCAAGTGTTCGGCGATGCTGTTTTCGGTGCCGATGATGAATTCTTTGGCATTGGATTTGCGCGCATAATCCATAATGCCCGAAGTTGAGCCGACATAATCCGCCAGCGCCGTCACCGCCGGAACACATTCGGGATGCACCAACAACAGCGCGTTCGGATGTGCCTTTTTTGCCGCCTCCACATCACGCACCGTAATCGCAGCATGAACCGGACAACCGCCCTGCAGCAGTTTAAAATTTTTCTCAGGCAGTTGATCTGCCACAAACTTGCCCAAATTACAGTCCGGGATGAATAAGATATTTTTATTTTCAATTTTGGAACAGACCTTGACCGCGCATGACGATGTGACGCAGACATCACAAACGGTTTTTAGTTCGGCGGTGGTATTGATATAACAAACGACCGTATAATCGGGAAATTGCGTTTTAACGCCTTCGATCAGCTCTTTGTCCATCTGCTCCGCCATCGGGCAGCCCGCCGTGGGGTTGGCCAAATAAACCGTTTTATCGGGTGAAAGAATTTTAACCGTCTCGGCCATAAACCGCACACCGCACATAATGACTATTTTGGCATCGGTCTTTGCGGCCATGACGCTGAGTTGATACGAATCGCCGCGGTAATCAGCCACTTCGGTAATCTCGCGCCCTTGATAACTGTGGGCTAAAATGCACACATCCTTTTGCTTTTTTAATTCAAGAATGCGCACCTGCATCTCGCTGACTGTCATTTCTTATGACCATCCTCTCACGGTATTTAAGGGTGATTATCAGATAGTAAAACGAAAACTAATTTTCGGGTGTTGCCACCTTTGTAAAACTCATGATATATTCAGCGTCGGATATGGTGAGTTTTGTTCCGTCCTCTTCAAACAAATAGGTATATTCACTTTTCACACCTGTGGTGTCAGTCAGCATCATTGTATCTTCATCTACAACCTTATAACTGCCGTAATCGAGCTCCGGTTTGCCATTTTGCTCACCGACGACTGTTTGGGCCTTAAGCACGCCTTTTTTCTCAAAAATATAATACATCCCGAGCGTGCCGCCGCCCATGTCATAATTCCATTTTCCCAAAAACGGTGTTTCACGGCTCGAACAGCCCATGACCGCTAAAAGCAGCATCATCACCAACAATAAAATCGCAACTGCACGTTTCATTTTCTTTCATACCTCCGACAGCAGATGAATGAACATATTATACCATAATTCTGCGCCGAATACAAACTCATTAACGGTTTCGTGCGGGATTTTTCGTCAGCATCAAACCGAATGACCGATATTATGCCGCCGTTGATAAACACGAAGCCGCCGGCTTTAAACCGACGGCTTGTTGTATTACTAAATTACTGTCAGACAGAGGGTTTCATAAACGAATCGAGGATGTGCAGTTTTCCGATGATGGGAAGTGCTTTCATCTTTCCCTGGGCGGCGTTGACAATGCCGATAATGGCCAGAACGCCGACGGCGATCCAGACGAGGGATATCACCAGATTCAAGATAACCGCGAGCCCCGGTGCTGTCCATAGGAAAGCTGCTGTAAGTATTGCAGAAAGGATACTTCCGACAATTCCGTAAGCAATGTCCAGTAAGAACAGATTAAAGCCCTGCACCGTGTGGAACCGCGCAAATTTCGAGGTTTTTGCCGCAAACATCGGCACAAATACCAGCGGTCCGAAGTAAGCCAAAATCCCCATCACTTTGTTGTCGGCGATATCTCTGGCATCGTCTTGCACCGGCGCACCGGTCGGAACCGCTTGATAAGTCGGTCCTCCTGCGACTTCTCCGCCGCAAACTCCGCAGAATTTGGTTCCCTCGGGAACCTCTGCTCCGCATTTTCCGCAAAATGGCATGTGATTTCCTCCTGTTTTTTAGTAAGTCATCCGTATATGTACAATTCAAAGGGTGAACTGAACATCGCTTTTATTATGTTTTTAACTACGGCGCTGTATAAAGGTGGTTTATTTTAAAAATCAGACAGAGGGTTTCATGAACGAATCGAGGATGTGCAGTTTGCCGACGATGGGAAGCGCTTTCATCTTCCCTTGGGCGGCATTAACGATGCCGATGATCGCGAGAACCGAGATTCCCAAGTTGACAAGAACACTTAAAACAGTGATAAACCACGGGGTTGTATAAACCGGTACGCTCCAAACATAGGTCGTTGTTCTGATCAGCCCCAACAAACCGAAAAGAATCCAGTTGGCGACCCAAAGCAAAAATAAATTAAATCCCTGTACCGTATGAAACCTGGCAAACTTCGACTTCTTTGCCGCAAACATCGGAATGAACACCAGTGCGCAGAAATACGCCAAAATCCCCATCGCTTTGTTATCGGCTGCATCTCTGGCATCATCGGTCTGAACCGGCGCACCGGTCGGTACCGCCTGATAAGTAGGTCCTCCCGCAACTTCGGCCCCGCAAACTCCGCAGAATTTGGTTCCCTCAGGAACTTCTGCTCCGCATTTTCCGCAAAATGGCATGTGATTTCCTCCCCGATTGATTTTTTTATGTAATCCGTCGGTATGTTCTATTTCAACGGAATAACATCAATAAAAATATTCACCCGAAAATTGACTGCGCAGTACATCCCATAAATTTGTTCCGAACGACATAAAAATCAACGCAATTGCAGCGGTGACGGCGACACCGATCAACAGCCAGATCAAGTAAGCGCGGGCAAAATTGCGTTTGTTTTGATTAGTGCATCCGCCGCAGGCCCATACCACCATAAATATGAAGCCGATGACCGGAATAGAAAACAAAAGCATGCTTCCCATAAAAGAACCTGTGCCCATCACCGAATACCTGCCGCCTTTGGGCGGAGGGACATCGGCAGCCGGAGCTGTGTATACAGTTACAGGAGAATAAACCGGCGCGGGAAGCACTTCGGCCTGTGGTTTGGGTTGGGTGGTCACCTGACCCTCCGCAGCAGCACCGCAGGATGAGCAAAATTGCGCGCCGTTTAAAGACGCGCCGCATTTACCGCAAAACTCGTTAGCCAAGGTTTATCCGCTCCTTAAAATCTAATTCGATTTCCCGGGGGACTTATTTTGAAATAATCGTGCAGCGAACTATGTATGAATTTATTGTATTAGCAGTTATTGGCTTTGTCAAGGGATTTTGTTAAGGAAACCTCTAAAAACTCATTATCGTAATTAAAGAATGGCTTATAACCAAGAGCTTTCATATCAAATATGAATGTTTTAGAGATTTCCTTAGTTTATACGCAATATTTCTCCTTGTGAAGTCACTAAAATCACCTTAATATCGGGTTTTGTTTGTAAGTAATCGGCGGTCTTTTGTGCACCCATCACAAAAAACGCGGTCGCCAGTGCGTCGGCGGCGGTGTCGTCGGTGCACATCACCGTCACCGAGACCAACCCGCTCTCGGCGGGTTTTCCGGTTTTGGGGTCGATGATGTGGTGATACCGAACACCGTCTTGATCAAAATAGCGCATATAACTGCCCGAGGTTACGACCGCCAGATCCGAGACCTGCACCGAATCCAGATAAGCATCGGGGTCGTCGGGATCGCGGATTGCGACATTAAAAAGTGTCCCGTCCGGCTTTTTTCCGAGCGTGGTCACATTGCCGCCCAACGATAATATGGCGCTCTCCACGCCGTATTCGGCGATGACTTCTTTCAGTTTTCCCGCTGCCCATCCCTTTGCCACCGCACCTAAATCGAGTTGCATCCCTGTTGGAATTTTTATTTTGCCGTCGGCGAGTTCAATTTTCTCCCAACCCACAAAATCCGCCGCTTCGGCAATTTCTTCGTCACTCGACACGCGGGTTTGTGAACGAAATCCCCACAAGTCCACATAACGTCCGACCGTGATGTCAAATGCGCCGTCGGTTTGGCGGGAGAGTTCGACACAATCCGACAAAAGCCGGTAAACCTCTTCCCCGACCTGCACAAACTCTCCCGCGTGGGTGTTGATGTTTCCGATATCGCCGCTGTCCACATCGAGCAGCGTGTCATACTCGTTCAGTTTTTGTACGGCGGCATCCAGCGCTTCGTCCGCATGTTTGCCGTAAGCCGTCAGCGTGATTACGGTGTCCATGGCGAAAACCGTGCGCGTGACCGGCTCCTGTGCGCTTACGCAGCCGCTGAAGCAGAGCGCGAAAAGCAAACCGGCGGCCGCAATGACCGCCGTCTTTTTTATTATCTTCATTTCATAACCCCTTTCTGAAGATTTTGGGATGTTTGACCTATTGGCGAAGCCAATAGGTCAAACTCCCCGTTTGAAAAGTAAACTTTTCAAACTGATTCCTTCATTTCCGATGCTGCTGCAATATCCTTTCGAACCTGTTGTTGGAGTTGCTCCAGTGTTTCAAATTTACGCTGCGGCCGCAAGAATTTCACAAACCGGACACTTACCGTTTGACCGTATAGATTGCCCTCAAAGCCGATGAGATGGGTTTCGGCAGCCTCCTCAGATTGAAAAACCGTCGGGCGTGCGCCCAAATTCGTGACCGCCGGATAGGTCTTGCCGTCCAACGTTACTTCGGATGCATAAACGCCGCGCAGTAGCGGTTTCACCGGAGCCGTCAGCGGTTGGTTGATGGTGGCAAACCCGAGCTTGTGCCCCAAGTTCTTGCCGTTTTCCACCCGCGCGGTGAGAACAATATCGCGCCCCAACATGCTCGCTGCCGATGAGATGTCCCCCTCGTTCAAGGCCGCGCGGATGCGGCTGGAACTGATCGGTTCGCCGCCAAATAAGACCGGCGCAATCATTTCGGCAACAATGCCGTCTTGCTTGCACAGACGCGCAAGCAGTTCGCCGTCGCCTTCCCGCCCTTTACCGAAGCGGTAGTTGTAGCCGTAAAAAGCCGCTCGCATATTCAGCTTGTCCCGCAAAAATGCATAAAATTCAACCGCGCTCAAATGGACAAAAACGCCGAAGTTTGCCGAAACGACCGCTTCAATACCGAGTTTTTCAAAACAATCCAAACAACCGTTTCCGTCGGAAATCAGTTCGGGCGCATCGCCGAAAAACGCGCGCGGGTGCTGTGCGAATGTGAAAACGACAGGTTTCAACCCGCTTTTAACCGCAGCCGAAATCACCGCTTGATGCCCTTTATGAACTCCGTCAAAAAAGCCGAGCGCAACCGCTGTCGGCTTTTGAAAATTGATATTTCTAATGTCGGTAATGACTGTCATGAAACGATCTCCGTGGGATTGCAAAATATTCTTTTGGTATAGCCGAAACCCTCCGCAACGGTGCATAGGCCTAAAAATACGCCGTGAAACACCGTATAAAGCCCGTCGGGCATGTCGGTGTCAAATTCTGCGCCATTGCAAAATCGGCGCAGCTTTTCACCGGTTAACGAAAGCTCTGGCAGCGTTTGAAACACATCCGAGATCGGACGCAAAAATTTTGTCTCATTGCCCTCGTTGCGGCACTCCTGAAGCTGCTCCAATGTCACGCAGTCGGAAAGGTCGAATCCGCAGGCACGGGTACGCACCAGTGAAGAGAGCGCGGCTCCGCAGCCCAACCGCTGGCCGATATCGTGCACCAGCGAGCGCACATAGGTCCCCTTTGAACAGGTGACGCGCAAAAAAAGCCCGCCCTCTTCCTCATAACAGACCAACTCATCAATTGTGACCGGACGTGTTTTGCGTTCGACTTCGCGCCCTTCTCTTGCGATGTCATAAAGCCGCCGACCGCCGACTTGAACCGCCGAGTACATGGGCGGGAGCTGTTCGATGTCCCCGCGAAAATCGGGCAGAACCACCTCGATCTCCTTGACTCCCAAATTGCCGGGTTCACCGGTTGAAACGATTTTGCCCGTAATATCATATGTATCGGTGGTAATTCCGAGTTGAATGCCCGCAACATAGGTCTTTTCGGTGTCGGGACACAAATCGACCGCACCGGTCGCGCGGCCGAAAAAAAGCGGCAACACACCGGTCGCCATCGGATCGAGTGTTCCGCCGTGGCCGATGCGCCGTTCTCTTAAAATTCCGCGGCATTTTGCCACCACGTCAAACGAGGTAAAATCACGCGGCTTGTTGATGCAGATCAGTCCGTCCATGCCGCCAACTGTTCCTCGGCCTTGGCGATCAGCTTGTCGCGCACTTGTGCCTGACTGCCGCGAATGGTGCAGCCCGCCGCGCGGGTGTGTCCGCCGCCGCCGAACGCCTTGCAAATCTCTTCCGCGCTGAGCTTTTCGTTGGTTCGAATTGAAATCTTATAAACCCCGCGCATCAGCTGCTTAAGGGTGATGCCGCATTCTACACCTTCGATCTGGCGCGGAATCGAGGCCAGCTCGCCGAGGTCGTCGTTATAAAAACCCGCCTTTTCGCGCATTTTTTGCGTCACGGTCGCAACGGCGATTCGGCCGCCGCAGTAATATTTAATGCTGTCCAATACCATGCGCCACATCTCCATTTCGCTTCGGCTCTTGGTCTCAAACATCCTTCTGGTGATGGTCTCGGTATCGGCTCCCGCCTCGGTCAGCTCGATTGCGGCGGCATGCGCCCCCACATCGGTGTTGGCGTATTTAAAACAGCCGGTATCGGTGGCGACGGCGGTAAAAAGCGCATTTGCGATGTCCGGAGTGAGTGTTGCGCCCAACTGTCTGCAAAGCCGTAAAATGATTACGCCGGTGGCGGCAGCTTTGGCATCGAGTACGAGCATGTCCTCAAACCGCTCCTGCGCGTGGGAAATATGATGGTCGATCGAGAGGTCACAGCGATTATATTCCGCCCAAAGCTTTCCCCACTGCCCCACCGAAGCGGTATCCACGGAGACAATGGTCTCGGGGGTCTCGCAGTCCTGCGGCAGTGTCTTTTGCAAAAAGTCGAAGACGTGCGGAAATTCACTGGCACAGCAGACCTTGGTCTTTTTGCCGAGCCCGTGCAAAATCAACGCCAATCCGACCGCCGACCCAACGGCGTCACCGTCCGGATTGACATGACAGATGATGTGGAAATTGTCCCGCTGTTTTAAAAATGCAACGGCCAAGTTCATTTCGTCGCCCATTTCTTCTCCTTGTTGTCGATAGATGATCTCGTGAAGCCCCTTGAAAATCGACATTGAAATCTGCGTTAAGCGGCTTCAATTTGAGTAAAACCACTTTTTCACCTTGGATTGAAAGTGGTTTTACGATATCAATTATTCTTCGATTTTTTCGCCGGGAGTATTTAAATCCTTGATTTTTTTCGCGATTTCGGCGGAATATTCGATGCTGTCGTCGGCGATGAATTCAAAGTGCGGAATCACGCGCAGCCGCAGCCGGGAGCCGACCTCATGGCGGATAAAACCGCCGGCGGCTTCAAGCCCTCTGGCCGAGACCTTGGCAACCTTGATCCCCTCGATGGCGCTGACATAGACGCGGCAAATCGAGCCGTCCCCCGACAGATCGATGCGCACAATCGAGAGCATTCCCGAGATGCGCGGGTCTTTGAGGGTCGGAATGATCGTCGAGAGCACCCGCTTGATGTCCTCGCTGTTGCGTTGATTGGTAAAAGACATATCGTCGTACCCCCTTTCGGGATTTGTTACTGCTTAATCTCCTCCATGGCGTAGGCCTCGAGGATGTCGCCCTCTTTGAGATCGGAGAACTTGTCGAGCGAAATACCGCACTCATAGCCCTCCGCCACTTCTTTGACATCGTCCTTGAAACGGCGCAGACCGGAGATTTTATCGTCGGCGACAATAATGCCGTCACGAACCAAACGAATTTGGGCGTTGCGGGTGATCTTGCCCTCGCGTATATAACTGCCCGCGACCGCGCCCACGCCGGTGATCTTATAGACCTGGCGCACTTCGGCTTTTCCGAGCATCACTTCTTTATACTTCGGCGCGAGCATGCCCTTCATCGCGGCGGTGATCTCGTTGATGCAGTCGTAGATCACGCGGTACAAGCGGATATCCACACCCGCGTTTTTGGCATTTTCGGCGGCGATGGCATCCGGGCGGATGTTAAAGCCGACAATGATCGCATTGGCGGTTCTGGCCAACATGACATCCGATTCGTTGACCGCGCCGACGCCGGAATGGATAATTCTGACGCGCACTTCGTCGGTGCTGATTTTTTGCAGCGACTGGCTGACGGCTTCAAGCGAACCGTTGACATCGGCCTTGATGATGATCGGCAGTTCTTTGATCTCGCCCTGTTTGAGTGAATCGAACAGGTTGTCGAGCGTGACCTTGCGGAACTCGCCGAATTTTTCTTCTTTTTCTTTGGTACGGCGCTGGTCGACCAGCTCTCTTGCAAGCCGCTCATCCGACACGACATCAAAGCTCTCGCCTGCGGTCGGAACGGCGTCGAGGCCGGTGATCTCAACCGGTTCGGCAGGACCTGCGCTCTCGCGTTTTCTGCCTTTATCGTCGGTCATGGTGCGCACTCTGCCCACCGTGTCGCCCGCGACCAGCACATCACCGGTGCGCAGCGTGCCGTTTTGAACCAGCAGTGTTGCGGTCGGACCCATGCTCTTGTCGAGGCGCGCTTCGATGACAGCACCTTTGGCGGCGCGATTGGGATTGGCCTTGAGATCCTTGACATCCGCCACCAGTATTATGGTCTCCAAGAGTACGTCTATGCCCATATGTGTGACAGCCGAGACCGGTACGCAAGGCGTTTCGCCGCCCCATTCTTCGATCACGAGTTCGTGTTCGGTCAGCTGCTGTTTGATTTTTTCGGGATTTGCGCCGGGTTTATCCATCTTATTGATGGCGACGATGATCGAAACCCCGGCGGCTTTGGCGTGGTTGATGGCCTCGACGGTCTGCGGCATAATGCCGTCATCGGCAGCCACCACCAGCACGGCGATATCGGTGACTTTGGCGCCGC
>CAZTDA010000040.1:0-9944 GCA_964612155.1 uncultured Eubacteriales bacterium
AAAAACGACTATTTTTGTGATTGCGGATATCGGGTAACGCTCGAAGAAACGGCATTTTTCAACGGGAAAGACTTGGTTTTTGAAAATGTTTTGGACTGGGATTTATGGCAGCGTGATTACATAAAACAGCAGGTTCCGGTTTGGAAACAGGATCATTCAATACCGATTACCCTGGACAACGGGGAATCGGGAAAAGGATTGAAATTACTCGAAACCACAGGCAGAAAACGGCGTCGGCTTATAATGGACAACGCGCGGCTTCGGCTGTACAGTGACCGGATAGAATTCGACAGTGGTGAAAAAACGGAGTGCTTTAGGCTGTCCGACATCAGTCGGATGGGCAGCCATCGCTCGAGCGGGTTGATGTTCACCTGCGGCGGGCGGTATTATGAGGCCGCGTCAAAACACGAATGGCCGGTGTTCAAATATGTGGCGTTGTGGCGGTTTTTGACGGGAAGGCCGTATTTATAAGAAAAGAGCGCCGTTCGGCGCTCTTTATAAGTGGAACCACCCCGGCACTTCGTGCCACCCCTCCACAGAGCGGAATTTTCGGGTACTACACTTTTAAAAATAGGTTTCCATCAGCGTTTCCACCCAATTTGGCGTGGTCGCGTCTTTTTTTCATATTGCGGATAGTAGGGCTTGATGTCGAGCACGGGGGTTCCGTCGATGGCATCGAGACCCTTAACGGTTAAAATATTTCGATTTACACCGACAATCTCAACGGCGGTGATGCCGATGGGATTGGGGCGGTCTTTGGCGCGCTGGGCGAAAATGCCGACCATCGGCATATCCTCCCTGCCCTGCGGACGGCGGACGAGGTGCTTTTCGGAGACGAATTTGGCCTCGTTCAGATGAAAAATGATGAGGGCATGGCTGAATTCGGATAAACCGATCAACCCCTGCTCATATTCGGGCGCAAGGATGATTTGCGAGATGACAGCGCCCCAATTGTGATCGACCTTTTCGGTCACGGGGCATTTTACGGTTCCGATGGGTGAGAACACGTTTTGCTCCTTTGCTTTGAATTAGTAAGTGTAAAGTGTAAAAGGTAAAGTTTAAAGTGACAGGTCAGGGTGATTTCGGGCTACTTTAAAAATTCATATTCGAACAAAACGGGTACAATCTCTGCGTTGTAATATTCCTTCACTAGCGTTTTTAAAGTCGCGAGAGCAGAATGTAATTCCTGGTTGTTATATTCGGTTATTCCGGTAATATTGTTGATATAAGAAGTATCTATTTCTGCGTATATCTGGTAAACACCATATGTAAGGTTGGGATTATATTCTTTCGCTTGCTTGGCATATTTTAAAACCATTTTCCACTGGGCTATTATATTTTTCTCTTGCTTATTTGGGTGTAATGATTTTAAGTCACGTAATGCTAGTGTTTCGCCGTGGGTATCGTCAAGGCACAATTCATTTTTATAAAAGCGCTCATCGCTACCCATAAATGTTCTCATGTGATTTTGCATTTCCGTACATGTAAATAACAAGCATTTCATAAGAAAATCAGACAGTTTCCCGTTTTGCACATCACGAACAAATCTGTCTTTCCCATCGGCTGACTTCATAATGCGGGCACGTTCCGTCCATCCCCGATTATAGGTAATATAACGCGATGCAGCAAACATGGGAAGTTTTTCAAGATAATTATCACGGCGCAAATAGAAGCCGTGACCATTATATTTCCCTGCTATCAACAGACATGAATGTAAATCGGGATTGTCAAATCCTGTCGTATCAACGCATAAGTAGCTAATAATGTTTTTATTGTTAACAGGTTTAAATGATTTCTCCATTTTACCTGTTGCCTCTGTTCCGTCGTGTTCGGTCAATATCCCCGATTGAATATCGTCGGAGAAAATCCTTTTATCGTAATATTCGGCACTATATGCGCTGAAAATCCGCTTTACGGGGAGCGACACAGGATACTTTTGTAATTCACCGTTAATAATGTCATAACCTGTCAGACTTAATTCTTTTGTTTTATTGTCGTCAATATTCGCCCATAACGCACACATAATGCAAGCGTCAATGTTTGTGTGAAAATAGCGTCTATTAAATGCAAAGCCGTCTAAAAACTGCTTTTTGACAAGGTGTTGTGCTTTCCAGTATTTCACGGGAGAAAACACAATATAACTGTCAGTCGGTTGGCGCAAATAATGCTTAAATCCTGACCAAATAAAGGCGTTCCCCATATCGTTTGTTACAGTGCCTTTAACCTTGCCTTTAACATCAGCTTTCATATGTTCCACAACATAGCTTGTTTTCCATATCGAAGATTTTTTCGCTACGTGATTGCGCTGGTGTTCGGCTGACGTTGTTTCAGCATAGGGTGGGTTTTCAAATAAAATTATCGTACAAGTCGGATCATGTATGTATTGCTTAATAATGGGGTTATCAATATATTCCTTGCTCAAAGCATCCGCGCCCGTGACAAGTCCAGCGTTGAAAGTTTCAGCAGTTTCTATCGGCGGTATGACATGACGAACTTTCGAGCCAATAAGCTCCTGCAACACTTTGTATTCGTAATATTCAACCGTAGAGACGATGGTATGGGACAGTTCATCGGCAGTAAGAGCACTTTCCAAATTACCTGTCCCTGCACATCTGTCAAGAATTATATAGTCGTTCCCTTTCGGCACACGCGCTATTGCTTTTCGAACTAATTCGAGAGATTTTTTTGCGTATATGCTGCTTGTATAAAACGCGCCGAGATTTTTCTTTAAAAGAAAATCATTCAGCTTGTCCATAAGGTAGTTAAACCTTACGTTTGTTTCGCCTGTATAAGGATGTATGTAATCTGAGAAAACGCGCGGTTTTCGAATCTCACCAATGGTCTTATGAGCTCCTTTATCGTCACCGATAAAATCTTCTTTGCGAGCGCTTGGAACTGATTGATAAAATGCAGTTGCCCATCCAACGATACAGTTTTCATCAATATGAATTTTTGTAAACTCATTCTCTTTCAGAAGCGATATAAGAATCTCTGCGTCAAGCGGATTTATCTCATATTGAAGCTTCTTTACCGCTTGACCGCCGATAAATCCGCTATTGTCTTTTGATGCAGCGCCGGAATACAATTTTTCAATAGCTTCGAGATATGCCTCTGAACGATAATACCATGCTGTTGCGGAACTAAGATCGATAATAAATATTCCGGCGGGAACGGGTCTGCCTTTAACACGGAAAGCGGAACAATACTTGATGCATTGGAACAAATGTGAATTCAAATCCGTGACAGGATATTTAAATTCGAGCAAATTTCCATTAACAACACCATCAATATTATCTGATATAACTTCATCCAAGGAAAGTGCCGAATCGACACGCGGTAAAAACCTTTCGTAAAAGGCAATTTGCTTTTCTCTTTCTACTGCATATCGTTCCACTTTATGCCCTCCATTTTTTGCGATTTACGCGGGCGGATGATATCCGCCCCTACATTTTACAAGCTGATTTCTTTGCCCGTTTTGATGGATTGGTCAACTGCCCAGAGGACGTTGACGGCTTCTTTCATGTGGGGTTCGGAAAGCAGCGTCTTTTTGGCCTCGATGGCTTTGGCGAATTCCGAGAAGCCGTAAAAATAGCTGCCGGGGATGTCGAAATCGCGATAATCGGTCTCTTTGCCGAGGTGCATCATCACGCGGTAACGGTAGTTTTCGCTGACAAAATGCAGGACACAATCCTTGTCGGCATATTTTAAAATCGCGGTGGCGTTCTTGCCGTCGGTGACGCCGAATACGCTCTTGACGCCGTAGCCGAAGACCTCAAGTGCACACTCGACGAGGTGCTGGCTGTAAAAGAAGATATTGCCGTAATCGTTTTCCATCGAGACGGCATAAGTCATCGAGCCGCCCTTGAACTGGTCGCCTGCGGCTTCGACCGCCTTCTTACAATCTAAGATAGCGGGGACATATTTGACCGTCGAGCCGCCTGCGAGCACCGCGCCGCTCTTTTTGGCGGCTGCAAAGATCGCGTCGGTCTCGGCGGGGTTAATGGTGAAGGGTTTATCAATCCAGGCCGGTATGCCTTTTTCGATGAACGGCAGCGCGTATTTGGCGTGCAGATCGCCGTGACGCCAGACCACCATCACGCCGTCGACCTTGTCAAAAAGGTCTTCGGGGGATTTGGCGATATAGGGGATTTTGCCGACTTCGGCAACTTCTTTGTTGCGCTTTTCGTCGGTGCCGTAGATGGCCGTGACCTTATAATCAGGGAACGGGAATACCGCGTTACCGGATGCTTTGAGGTCGGGGCAAAGCAGACGCGCTTGATCGTCGTGGGGGTCAAGCCCGACGTTGAGCAATTTGGAGAATGCGTCGGCGTGGGAGTTGTCCGAGCCGATAATGCCGATTTTGAACATAGTTTTTTGTCATCCTTTCAAATATCGAAGTGAACAGTTAAAAGTTAAAAGTGAACAGTGACAGGGCAGTTGACAGTTTGCAATTGACAGTTACAGAGTAGTTGATGGTTTGCGAATGGGTATGTCACTTTTCACTGTCAACTGACAACTGTTAACTTTGGTAATTACATTTTCAGCGCCTCTTTGTTATCCCGATAATAAGTCCAGCCCGACCAGATGGTGAGTAAAATCATAATGCAGCCGGTGACCATGATGACAATGTTAAAAATCGGGGCGAAGGTATCGGCGTAGAAAGCGCTTTTATCTTGCAGCTTGAGGTTGTCGGTGAAAAACATTGCAAACAGCTCAAAGCCGATGTAGATGCATTGGAAGGTGGTTTTCAATTTGCCCCAGATGTTGGCAGCAATCACTTTTCCGCTGCCGCCCGCCGCGATTAAACGCAAGCCGGTGACAATCAGCTCGCGCCAAAGCACTACGCAAGCCACGACGGTGGGCAGCAGGGCGTTGTTGCTGAGTGCGGCGATACCGATTAATGCGGTGAGGGTGATGAGTTTGTCGGCGAGCGGGTCCCAAAACTTGCCGAACGCGGTCACAAGGTTATATTTACGGGCGATTTTGCCGTCGAGTAAGTCGGTGATCATCGCCGTGGCAAAGATGATGCCCGCCCAGAGAATGTTGAGCGGGATATCGCTGACCAGCAGGAAAAACAAAAAGAACGGGACGCAAAAAATACGAAACATCGTCAACCGATTCGGCAGGTTCATCTTCTCTTTTTTGTTTTTGGTTTCAATCATAAGTAATGCCATCCTTAAAAAAATTCAGAGCAATCGATGGTTTGGCAGCGCCGTTAAAGATAAATTAAAAGTTTGATTTCGACGCCGCGATTGAATAAACTATTCTGTTTTGTCGGTTATTTCTCCGACTAAATCAAGGCCGATGACCTCGGTCAATTTTACGTTGACACGGTCGCCTGGATGCAGATTTTTGGATTTGAAAAACACCTTTCCGTCCACTTCGGGTGCGTCGGCGTCGCTGCGCCCAAACCAACGTTCGGCCCAGCGGTCATAGCCCTCGACCAGTATTTCGACCGTCTGCCCGATCTTTTCACCGTTTTTTTGTTCCATGATCTCGTTTTGCGTGAGCATAATCAGCTTCATGCGGCTTTTGGCGGTTCGCTCTGCACAGGCACCGGTCAATTCTGCGGCGGGTGTTCCCTCCTGCGGGGAAAAGACAAAACAGCCGAGCCGGTCAAACCGGGCGGCTTTAACGAAGTTTAACAGCGTTTCGAACGCGGCTTTGTTCTCACCGGGGAAACCGACCATCACGGTGGTGCGCAGGGTCACGCCGGGGATGCGCGCACACAGCTTTTCGACGAGTGCCAGCAGGGTTTTATCGTCTCCGCGCCGGTTCATCAGCTTTAAGACGTTTCCGTCGGCATGTTGCAGCGGCAGGTCGATGTATTTGGCGACTTTGGAGTTATTGGCAAAGCAATCGATGATCTCGTCGGTGATGCGGTCGGGGTAAAGGTACATGATGCGGATTTTTTTCAGGGCTTCGATTTCGGAGAGCTTTTCGACCAGTTCGGGCAGCGCCTGTCTGCCGTAGAGATCTTCTCCGTAGCGGGTCGTATCCTGCGCAATCAAAATCAACTCGCTGACGCCGCCGTCGACCAGTTCTTTGGCCTCGGCGATCAAATCCGGCATCGGCACCGAACGGAACTTGCCCCGGATGAACGGGATGGTGCAATAGCTGCACCGGTTGTCGCAGCCGTCGGCGACTTTGAGATACGCCCAGCCGTCCGGGGTTGAGCGGATGCGGTCGCCGGTTAAAATGAGCTGTTCCGGCTCGTTGGTTTGATAGAGCTTTTTGCCCGCTGCTGCGGCCTTGACGGCCTCGCAGATAGCGTCGTTATTGCCCGGAGAGAGAATGCAGTCAACCTCGGGCAGTTCTCTTTTGATCTCGTCGGCATAGCGCTGCGCCATGCAGCCGGTCACGACAATGCCCTTGATACGCCCCTCTTTTTTGAGTGCGGCGTATTCGAGGATGGTGTCGATGCCCTCCTGCTTGGCGGCGTCGATAAAAGCGCAGGTGTTGACGATGACCACATCTGCACCGGTGACATCCGCGAGTATATTGATGCCGTTTGCATACATTTTGTATAGGATACGCTCGGCGTCCACGAGGTTTTTGGCACACCCGAGGGTTACGAGCGCTGCGTTAATCGCCATTGGTCAGTTCTCCGTCCGTGTATTTTGACAGTGCGCTTTTGATGTCGTCCCAGCGAAAGCCGAGACGGGCAAGCGCCTGCGCGACCTTTTTGGGGCCGTCTTCTTTTTGCAGTTTTAAACGATAACGCCCTTCGAGCAACGCTGAAATACGCTCCGCCGGGTCGCTTTCCAAATCGGCGATGGCATTTTGCGCCGTCTCGCGGTCAATGCCCTCGTTGACAAGGGTATAAACGGCTGTCTGCTCCGATAATTTTCTGCCGGAGATCAATTGTCCGGCTCTGCGGGCGGCGTAGGCAACATCGTCGAGATAGCCGTCGTTTTCGAGTCCGTCGACCACGGCTTGGGCGATCTGCTCGTCCTCGCCGAGTTTTTTGCAGAGTCCCGCTTTGGAATAATCTTTTAAGCCGAGATAATAATACGCCCGACGCAGATAATCCTCGGTCAGACAGCGCCTGCGAAAGTTGGCAAGTTCGGTGTCGGTGAGTGTATCGCCGTCGTTGTAGCCCTGCTTTTGCACAACGGGAGCAAAAGCGGTAAAAAACGGTTCACCGTCCGCCAGCACGGTCAGGTTTTGCTTTTGTTTTAAAAACGAAAGCCGAAACTTATTCATCGTCGACGGTAATGTCGATGTCTACGCGCTTCTTGGGCTTTTCGGCGGTCTCGTCGTCCGAATCGGCGGCGACGGCTTTGATGCCGCCCTTTTGCTTTTGTGTCGCCTTGGGATCGGCGGCCTCTTTGGTGATGGCCTCGCGCACGAGTTTATAAATCTCGTCGTAGAGCGCCTTGTCGTTCATCAGCACTTCCTTGACATTGTCACGGCCCTGTCCGAGGCGATTTTCTTTGTAGGAAAACCACGTTCCGGAACGCTGGACAACCTCATATTTGACGGCGTTGTCAAGCACTTCGCCCTCTTTGGAGATGCCTTTGCCGTACATGATGTCAAATTCGGCTTCACGAAACGGCGGCGCGACCTTATTCTTGACGACTTTGGCTTTGGTGCGGTTGCCGACAACGGTCGTCCCGTCTTTAATGGCGTCGCTGCGGCGCACATCAATGCGCACCGAGGCGTAAAACTTTAACGCGCGTCCGCCGGTCGTGGTTTCGGGGTTGCCGTAACCGCCGACTTTTTCACGCAGCTGGTTGATAAAGACGACGATGCAGTTATTATGCGAAGTGACACCCGCGATTTTACGCATGGCCTGGCTCATCAGGCGGGCGTGCATGCCCATCGTGGCGTCACCCATGTCGCCCTCGATTTCGTTGCGGGGAACCAGTGCCGCCACCGAGTCGATGACAATGGTGTCAACCGCGCCGGAGCGGATCAGCTGTTCGGTGATTTCGAGCGCCTGTTCGCCGTCGTCGGGCTGGGAGATCAGCAGGTTATCGGTATCGACGCCGAGGTTCTTGGCATAGGACGGATCGAGCGCGTGTTCTGCGTCGATAAAAGCCGCCTGTCCGCCGGCTTTTTGGGTCTCGGCGATCACATGCAGCGCAAGCGTGGTTTTACCGGAGGATTCCGGACCGTAGATTTCAATGATTCTGCCGCGCGGGATGCCACCGACGCCGAGTGCGATGTCGAGGTTTAAAGAACCGCTCGAGACCACATCGATTTTTTTATCGGCGGAATCGCCGAGTTTCATAATAGCGCCTTTTCCGAAGCGTTTTTCAATTTTAGCCAATGCCGTTTGCAATGCGGCTGCTCTTTGATCGTTATCTGCCATAGTTATGTTCATCCTTTCGTTGGGCGTTCTTTCAGATAAATTCTATAAAAAATTATAACATGTCCGTACTTCCGTGACAAGCGATTTTTTGGAAAAGGTCGGATTTTCCGCGCTTTTTTGACAAGGCAAAAAGTAGGGGCGCGCATTGCGCGTCCGTTGGTTAAAGTATCGTCATTTTTTATCCGCACCATCCCCGGAAGACGGTGATGCGGGTTTCGAGTAGGGGCGTATTAAGGCACAACCTCATTTACAGGCAGTGCAACAACATGGTTTACACATTAAAGCGGAATAAAACTACGTCGCCGTCTTGGAACACGTATTCTTTGCCCTCGCTGCGCACGAGCCCTTTTTCTTTGGCGGCTGCGATTGAGCCGTTTTTAATCAAATCCTCATAGGCGATGACTTCGGCGCGGATAAACCCGCGTTCAAAATCGGAGTGGATTTTTCCGGCGGCCTGCGGCGCTTTGGTGCCCTTGGTGATCGTCCAGGCGCGCACCTCGGGCTGACCTGCGGTTAGAAACGAAATCAACCCCAACAGGTCATAGGCCTCGGCCACCAACCGATCAAGCCCCGACTCTTCCATCCCCAAATCGGATAAAAACAGCAGTTTTTCGTCCGGGGTGAGCTCGGTGATTTCCTCCTCGAGCTTGGCGCAGATGGGCAGCACCTTGCTGTCGGTGCGTTCGGCCAATTCGCGCAGTTTGACAAGTCCCTGATTTTCGGTCTCGGATTTGAAATCGGCCTCGGACAGGTTGGCCGCATAGATCATCGGCTTGCTGCTCAAAAGGCCGGAATTGTGCAGCCAAAAGTTTTCGTCCTCGCTCGTGGTCTCGAACGAATAGGCGGGTTTGCCTTCTTCGAGGTGTTTGGTGAGCCGCGCAAAAAAGTCGGCTTCGATTTCGTATTTTTTATCGCCTTTGGCGCTCTTGCGGGCTTTATCCTCGCGGCGCGCCGTCAAGTCGAGGTCGGCGAAAATGAGTTCGAGGTTAATGATATCGACATCGCGCATCGGATCGACACTGCCCTCGACATGCACGATCTCGCCGTCTTCGAAACAGCGCACGACCTGCACGATGGCATCGACTTCGCGGATATTGGCCAAAAACTTATTGCCGAGCCCCTCGCCCTTGGAGGCGCCGCGAACGAGTCCCGCGATATCGAGAAATTCGATGACGGCGGGGGTGATTTTGAGGGGATTATAGATTTTCGCGAGTGCGTCGAGGCGCTTATCCGGCACCGCGACGACCCCGACATTGGGTTCGATGGTGCAAAACGGATAATTGGCGGCTTGTGCGCCCGCGTTGGTGATGGCATTGAACAGCGTGCTTTTGCCGACATTCGGCAGACCGACGATTCCGACTTTCACTGGTGTTAGTCATCCTTTCTGATTAGACCGCCTTACAAGGCGAAGATGCAGTTTTTGAAAAAAATTTGTTTTCTGAAATTTATTTGGCTTTTGAAAAACAAAACTATATTTTTTAATCACTTTATCATCACAAAGCCACGTGATAATTCCATTATACAACGTCTGCGGATTGTTTTCAAGAACACACCGGCGTATAATAAGGTAAGCGAGGAATACAAATCGCAGCGAACGTCAAAAATCTTTTCGGAGGTATGACAGATG
>CAZTDA010000041.1:0-9869 GCA_964612155.1 uncultured Eubacteriales bacterium
GTAGTGTATTTTTTGCCTGCCGTCTTTTTCGTGCCAAGTTGCAGCGCACTGTTCAATCCACTCGCGTTCGGAAAGCCGTTCGTCTGGGGGATTGACGGTGTGATGCAGATTGTCGAAAACCACCGGGATCTGCGCCTCACGAGCCGTTAGCAAAACATCACGGATGTTGAAAAGGGTATCGTCATTTTCGAGCACGAGGCGGTTTTTGATGTTTGTATGCAGTTGGCGAAAACGAGACAAAAATCGGGCAGTAGCTTGCTTTTTATCGCCGTATGCACCGCCGAGATGGAGAATGACCTTGTGACTTGGCTCAAGACCGAGAGCATCGAGTACTTTAACATGGTAGAAGAGATCGAGCATGGCGCGTTCACAGACCGATTCGTCGGGGGAGTTCAAAATGGTGTACTGGCCCGGGTGCATGGAGACGCGCATGTTTGAGGTGCGGATTTTTTGGCCGATCGCATAGAGTTTTGACGCAAAAATGTTTTGCCACGGTAATTGTGCTGCCGCACTTGAACCGAAAGGGATAAGGTCGGAGGAGATACGAAACAGCTTTATGTCATTTTCAATATTATAATTGATCAACAATTCAAGCGCGTTTAAGTTGTGTTCGATCAGCGATAATAGATGTTCCGGTTTTGCATTCTTGAGTGTGCAGCTTTTTATTGTGCTTCCGGGTACGGCAATAGCCAGACAAGCGTATCCGATTTTCATAACGTCCCTTTCCGGTTTATTTATTTTTTAACAACGATCGAGGTATCGTTCACTGTGCATCAGCTGTACGGTAATAACCCCTAACTTAGTTCATATTATACAAGATAACAAGACAGTATTCAACTATGAAATTGATTTTTAACAAAATGATACTTACACGCATTTCAAACCGATACCGTGATGCGATATCGGTTTAAATTTAAAGAAAATAACGTAATTATTCAAAGGTGTTTCGAAACGGTTATTTTTCGGCATCGACCGCGCATACATTATGAAAAAAAGGGGGGCGGAGGATGAAAACGGGACGGTACGGGAAGGAATACGGGGCTTTGGACCCAATCTCGGACAGGGTGTTGATGCTGGCGGCTTATATCGCCGCAAGCGGCGCCACCGTTCGCGATGCCGCAAAACGCTTCGGCGTCAGCAAGAGCACGGTACATAAGGATATGACAGAACGGCTGCGCACAGTGGATAGGGCTTTGTATTTGCGTGTCCGCAGGGTCTTGGACTGCAACCGCGAACAGCGGCATATCCGCGGGGGGCTTGCCACAAGGGAGAAATATCAGCATTTGAAACCATCGTAACAACGCAAATTCAGATTTCCTAATAAAAAAGCAGACATAAAAAATCAGAGTTCAGAGATCATAAATTTGTTAGGTATTAAGAATCAAGAGTTAAAAATCGAAGATAAGTTACTAGTAGGATACCGAGAGTAGCAACGGGTATTTTTGCATTTTGAGGACATGTTGCCGTGTGCGGAGCAATTGCATTTTGAATTCCGAACGATGCATTTTGAATTCTTTATCTTGAATCTTTGAATTCCCAATTCTTAATCCGATTTATTTTTCGGCAGAATTCGCGCGGAGCGGGCGGTATACTCGGGACATGACCTCTGTGAAGGGGGAGCGCAAAATGACCGTCGTTTATGTCGATATTCTGTTTCTGCTCAACGCCTACATCACCCTTTTTCAGCTGGCGGCGACGGCAAAATTTTGGCGCATGCAAATCATCGGGTGGCGGCTGCTTTTGGCAAGCGTACTCGGCGGGTTCTCGGGACTGTTGTTCTTTTTGGGCGACTTTCCTCTGTTATGCATCGCAGCCAACTTGATCTGCGCGGCAATCATCCTCTTTGCTGCGTTTCGGATTGCCGGATTCAAGGCGTTTTTAAAGCGGATACTCTGTTTTTGCGGGTGCGGGGCGGTATTCGCGGGTGCGATTTTATTGTGCCGGACGCTCGGAGCGGAGGGGCTCTCATATCGCGGCGGGGCGGTGTATTTTGAAATTTCACCGCTGCTTTTAATCGGATCGACAGCCGGATGCTACCTGATTTTGCGCATCTTCTTCAAGTTGACCGAATCCAAACTGCCGGGCAAGAGTCAAAAGATGACGGTACGGGTCGGCAAGCGCAGCGTCACGCTCGAAGCGGTGATTGACAGCGGGAACATGCTCTGCGATCCGATCAGCGGACTGCCGGTGGCGGTGACGCCCGAAAGCGCAATTTCGCCGCTGTTCACCGGGGACGCTTCGCGCTTTTTTTGCGGAGACGGGGTTTGCAATGACGAGGGGTGGCGGCGCAGGGTGCGTATGATTCCCTGCAAGACCGTGGGAGGCGGAGGGCTGCTCCCGGGTTTTTTGCCCGACGATGTGAAAATCGGAAATAAAGGTGTGAAATTGCTGATTGCGGTTTCGGACAAACTCGACCGGGACGGCGAAACACTGCTGCCTGCGGTCATTCGTGATGAAGTAGAGGTCGGATGAAAACGAAAGGAAGGGCACATCGATGAGAGGGATCGCCCGTATCTTGAATTTTTTTGCGAGGCTGTTCGGGCTGCACCCGATATTTTATATCAACGGGCCGGAGATTCTGCCGCCCCCGCTCGATCCCGACACTGAGCGGGAGTTGCTGGCTGCCTGCGCAACAGACAACGAAGCGCGGGAAAAATTGATCGTACATAATCTGCGGCTGGTTGTTTATATCTCTAAAAAATTCGATGCGGGTTCGTCCAATGTCGAGGATTTGATCTCGATCGGTACCATCGGGCTGATCAAAGCCGTTAATACGTTTAAACAAGATAAGAATATCAAGCTGGCCACATATGCCTCGCGGTGCATTGAAAATGAGATTTTGATGTATCTGCGCAAGTGCTCCAATCAACGAGGTGAACTGTCGCTCGAACAGCCGCTGAATATCGACAAGGACGGAAACGAATTGTTGGTCGCAGATGTGCTCGGCAGCGACGGCAACGACATCGGCTTTAAAGTTGAGAGTGACGACGAGCGCAGACAGCTCTATGAAGCCGTCGAACGGCTGCAGGCACGCGAACGCGAGATCATGTGCATGCGGTTTGGGTTGTTCGGGCAAAAGGAACTGACCCAAAAAGAAGTCGCCGACCAGCTCGGGATTTCACAGTCGTATATCTCGCGTTTGGAAAAAAAGATCATCCGGCAGTTGAGAAGGGACTTGGCGGCGATTTAAAACAGAGTGGGCAGAGGTAGAAAAGATGGATTTCGTCCGTAGGGGCGCACCTGTGTGTGCGCCCGTTTTAATTGATAGTTCCCATCGGTTGTAAACCTCGAATGGAAGTGCGGGCGCACACATAGGTGCACCCCTACGACAAACGAGGATGGAAGCGCGCGCTATCAAGCTTATTGGCTGTAGCTTTTAGGACACGTTTGAAACCGGCATCATGCCGGACGATTGCGTTGGATTTTTGTTTGTGATATAATTGGAATACATTTTTACGGAGGCAGTTTATGACAATTCTCGACGCGATCATTCAAGGGATAATCCAGGGCTTGGCAGAGTTTCTGCCCATCTCTTCCAGCGGGCATCTTTCGGTTTATCAACACTTTGCGGGGATCACCGACGAGGCGCTGTCCGCGACGGTATTTTTACATCTGGGAACTTTATTCGCCGTTTTTGCGGTGTTTTATAAACCGCTTTTAGGGTTGCTTCTAGAACTGTGGCTGACGATTAAGGACATATTCACCGGGAAATTCCGGCTCAAAGACATGACCACTCGTCGCAGGATGCTGTTGATGTTGATTCTGTCCTGCTTGATGTTGGTGGTGATTTTACCGGTAAAGGATCAAATCGAGGGGCTTGTCGGCGATGGTGACATCATTGTTGAGGGCGTTTGTTTATTGTTTACGGCAGCGTTAATTTTGATCGGTTCGCGGCTGGCTGCGCCCAAGGGCAGCGGTAAAAATGCTTCAAACATGAAAGCCGGAGACGCGGTTTTAATCGGGTTGACACAAGCGGCTGCGACGCTGCCGGGTCTGTCCCGTTCGGGCAGCACCATTTCCGCCTCGCTGATGTTGGGGTATGATCGTGAATACGCATTTGATTATTCGTTCATTCTGGGCACTCCGGCGATTCTGCTGGCGACTACGCTTGAAATCAAAGACGCGGTGCAGGAGAACATAGACATCAATGTAACGGCTGTTATCATCGGAATTGTGGTTGCGGCGGTCGTCGGATATTTTGCAATCAAGCTGTTGGCAAAGACCGTGCGCAGCGGCGCATTTAAGTATTTCGGATGGTACTGCATTGCGGCCGGCATACTGGTGATTGCGGCGGGTGTGGCCGAAAAAGTCAGCGGACTACCGCTCGGTATGCTGCTGGGATTGAAATAAACAGATATATCGAAAACAAAAAGAGGGATTTTAAACGAAAGGATGACTACATCAATGGCGACAAAGAAACCTGCCGTAAAGAAAAGACAAGCGGCGACGCGATCTGCCGCACCTGCAAAGCACGCCTCGACGGAAGCCGGACGCACTGCCTGGTCGGTGATTTTGGTCGCTTCGGCGGTGTTGCTGTTATGCCTGTTCATCATCCCGGGAACGCAGCTCTGGGAATCGGTAGGCAACTTCTTTTTCAGTTTATTCGGTGTGGCGAGCTGGATTTTGTGCTTTTTGTTAATTTACACCGCATTTTTGCTTGCGCTGGATGTCGGCACCGAAAAAATCTCGGCCAAGGTTTGGCAGATGGTGATATTGGCGGCGTTCATCTGTTCGTTGTTTTACACCGGAAAATATGGCGGATTTGACCTGCCGTTTTCTCAGGCGCTCTCGATGGGTTGGGAGGCCAAACAGGGTTGGGGCGGCGGCTGGTTCGGAGCTTTAATCGGGTGGCCGATCGCTCAGTTGGGTAAAACCCCTGCCATCATTGTGGAAGTGGTTGTGGCACTCACGGTGTTTGCCATCATGAGCGGCAAGGGCTTGATCAATATTATCAATATGGCTAAGAAGGCGCGGGAGAAAAACGAAATGCGCAGGGTTGAGAGCGGAAAAGCGCCCGTGATGATAGACGGGTACGAAGTTCCCGCCGAAGCCACCGCAGCATCACAACTCGGCAAAAAGCCCAAGTTTAACACCGACGTCAAGTTTGATGAAAAAACCAACGCCAAAATCCCGATTCAACACGCACAGACAGGCACAACCATGGCCCCTCCGGCACCGCTGCCCGAACCCAGTCCGCAGCAGCTGGCCAGCTTGGAAGCCGCAATTGCCAATTTAAACAGCCCCTATAAAAAAGGCGACATCAAGTTTGAGGAACATCCGTTGAAAGCGGAGACGCTGCCGATTCCGGGCACCGAGATTCCCCCCGAAATCAACACCATGGCCGAAAAGGCCACGGCGCAGGTCGCCGAACAGGATGCGAAAGTTGGTTCTTCTTCCGAATTTAAACCCGTCAAGGACTTAAATTATAAATCTCCGCCGATGAATCTTTTAACCACGCCGCAGCCCCGCGATACCACCCGCCTCAACGACGAACTGCGCATCACCGCAAGCCGTTTGGTGGACGCGCTGCTCAGCTTCGGCGTTGAGACACGGGTCATCAACATCTGTTGCGGGCCGACCGTCACGCGTTATGAATTGCAGCCGGCAGCGGGTGTCAAGATTAGCAAGATCACGAATTTATCCAATGATATCGCCTTGTCATTGGCGGCGCAGAGCGTGCGCATCGAAGCCCCGATCCCGGGCAAAAACGCCATTGGTATTGAAATTCCGAACAAGACCGTGAGCACCGTTTGCGTGCGTGAGGTCATGGAGTCGGACAAGTTCGCCTCAGCGCCCGGCAATCTGACGGTTGCGCTCGGCAAGGACATCACGGGCAATGTGATTGTCACCGATCTTTCAAAAATGCCGCACTTGCTGATTGCCGGTACGACCGGATCGGGCAAATCTGTCTGTATCAACACGTTTTTAATCAGCTTGATTTATAAGTCCAAACCCGAGGATGTCCGGATGTTGTTAATCGACCCGAAAGTGGTCGAGTTGAACGTCTATAACGGCACGCCGCATCTGTTGATTCCGGTTGTCACCGACCCCAAAAAGGCCGCCGGTGCGCTGGCGTGGGCGGTCAATGAGATGATGGATCGGTATAAGCTGTTTGCGGCGCACGATGTGCGCGACCTGACCGGCTATAACGAGATGTCAAAGCATACGCCGGGCATTGACCCGCTGCCGCAGGTGGTGGTGGTCATCGACGAGTTGTCCGACCTGATGATGGTGGCCAGAACCGATGTCGAGGATTCGGTCTGCCGGTTGGCGCAGATGGCGCGTGCGGCGGGCATGCACTTAGTAATCGCGACACAGCGACCGTCCACCGATGTCATCACCGGCGTCATCAAGGCCAACATCCCCAGCCGAATTGCGTTTGCGGTTTCTTCGCAGGTCGACTCACGGGTTATCATGGATTCGAGCGGCGCGGAAAAACTGCTCGGGCGCGGCGATATGTTATTCTGCCCGATCGGTACCCAAAAGCCGGTGCGCATTCAGGGCTGTTTTGTCTCGGATGCCGAGGTGGAACGGGTCATCGATTATGTCAAGACCAAGCACGGTTCGAATTATGACGCAGACATCGAACAACAGATCGAGCTTGCCGCAGCACAGCGCGCCGCAGAGCGCGAGGGCGGCGGTTCCGGGAGCGGAGACGAGCCGGTCGACGACATGCTGACCCAGGCCATTGACTGCGTGGTCGATGCCGGAGGTGCCTCGACTTCGCTGTTACAGCGCAAGCTGCGCATTGGGTACGGCAGAGCGGCGCGCATCATCGACGAGATGGAGGAGCGCGGCATTGTCGGCGGTATGGACGGCAGCAAACCCAGAGCCGTATTAATCACCCGCTCACAATGGGGCGAGATGAAAATGCGGTCTCATGACAAGTGATATGGTACATATGAAATACCACCGCGGCGTTTTGCCGATGATCATTTCAACGATCTGTGTCTTCACCGTCTGGGGCTGTGCGCCGATTCCCGGTTCTTCCGAAACGGGCACTTCTTCTTTCGAGAACAGTTCCCTTGTCTCATCCGTTGTCTCTTATGATGAGACGGTTATCAGCAAATGTGATACTTATAGTTTTGGGGTTTATGAACTGTCTTATAAAGAGAATGTGCTGCGTGTGTTACATAACGGAGAGAGTGTTATCATCAATCCGCCCGAGGGGGTGGTACCCACGTTTGAAAATACCCTGTTAGATGAACATCGTATATTCTTTGACGGTCACATACTCACCGAATATTTGCAAATTATTTTCGATGAAGATGCCAAATACGGCGGCGACGGGTATACAGATGTGACTGTTATTGAGCTTAATCACGACGGGTCTTTTTCCGATGGGGTTCCGACTTATTTCAATCTTAAAAGCAGTATTGACGAGGACTTTTTCCTCGAAGGTCTGCAGATCAAAGAGAGCGGTACCTTTACGGACAAATCCGGAAAATACACGATCCTCATTCTGAAAGACGGCGAAGAAACCATGACGGTGCATGCCTCTTATCAAAACTGGGAGCCGGTTCGTTTCAGCGAAATTAGAATCGCATATCCCATTTATGATGACGACTACTGGGCAATCGGCGCAGAACTCATTTTCCCGGATCAATGTCACAATCCGGAGACCGATGATTTCCTGTTTGGGGTGGCTGCATATGTGAGTTATAAAGACGGGCAATTCCAACTGAGTACAAACACCGACGGAACGCCGTATGTTGAGGTGGATTCTTACGGAAGCGGATGTTAAGATATATATATATAGTAATACAGTAAGAATTATACGCATAATTCGTATTTCAATAAATATTGAGGTAACACCAATGAATGTTGAGATTATAAAAGGGAATCTGACACATCTATCCGATTGTGAAGATGCATTAATCAATTCATCGCTCGGGAAGCATTATTTTGAACGAGTAGGGAGCGCACGTAAAGCCATTGAAGAAGGATTGGAATGCGGCACTTTATATGTGGCCATCGTCGAAAATGTCTGTGTGGGCTTTTTATTTTATATCCCTGACGGTGCATTTCACGCTTACCCTTATCTGCACCTGATTGCGGTCAAAGAGGGCTACAGGGGCAAAGGAATCGGCAAACAACTGATGCACTTCTTTGAACAGACAGCACGTGATAAGAAGTTTTTCTTGGTGGTTGCGGACTTTAATCCCGAGGCAAAGCGGTTTTACGAAAGTATCGGTTATCGCGAAGTCGGAAAAATCCCCGGCTTATATCGGGAAGGCATCAAGGAATATTTGATGATGAAAGAAAATGCCGAATGATCATACATTATGAAACCGGCGCAATTTCTCAATAGATAATTTTAGCACTGGGTATGATGGAAACCCGAATCATTTTAATCATGCCGTGATTGTATCAGAATTCGGGCGAACACAGTTCGCCCCTACGGCTTATATTCATAAAATATTACATAAGCGAGGGCCGCTGCAAATGAACAAGCGAACGACCAAACGACTGATCACATTATTGCTGATTGCGATAATTTCGCTTGGCATTTGGTTTTTTGAACAAAAATCCTCGACCTATGTGCCCAAGGTTTTTTCATCCGAATTTACGCTGACGGTGCTCGGGCTTGACAAGGCCGACTGTATTATTTTGCAGAGCGGGGAGACCGTCGTATTGGTGGACGGCGGGGAGCCCTCCGATGCGGGCGATGTCGTCGGTTTTTTATTGGCGCAAAAAATTAACCACATAGATGTGATGATCGCAAGCCACCCGCATTCCGACCATATCGGCGGCCTTGACGACGTGTTGACCGAGGATTCAATTATCGTTGATGCGCTGATTGCGCCCGATATTCCTGCGGGGGAAGTCGGCGATTCTTCGATGGTCAAAAATTTTAATCAGGCCGTCATCGACAGCGGGGTGCAAAAGCTCTCGTGCGAACCGGGCGATGTCTATGATATCAACGGTGACATCAAGCTGACGGTGCTTGCGCCCATCGGCGACGACCACAGTGATTTAAACGGCTGGTCGGCGGTGGTACGCGCCGACTGCGGCGATATCTCGGTGCTGTTGACCGGCGACACCACGGTTGCCGAAGAGACGAAGATGTTGGATAACCCGCAGCTTGCGGCGATGCTCGACTGCGATATTTTAAAAGTAGCGCACCACGGCGGCACAACTTCTTCAAGTATGGCGTTTTTACAGGCGGTCTCGCCCGAGGTTGCGCTGATTACCGCACGCGCCGATGCCCAAGACGATTATTTGATGGAAACGGTTGTCGAGCGGCTGACCAAACTCGGCGCAAAAATTTACGACACACGGCATAACGGCAGAATTATTTGTACGCAAAGCGACGGAGCCATCAACGTAAAAACACAGAAAACGGAGCAATAAGTTAAATGGACAATCGGTTTGAACAGCAGATCAAATTTTTAATCGAAATTGACAAAATGAAGTCGGTTTATCGGCGTACAATCTTGATTGACCGCACCCGCCGCGAGGATGACGCCGCGCACTCGTGGCATTTTGCTGTGATGGCAATGCTGCTTTACGAGCACTGCGCCTATAAAAGCGTCGATATCAACCGGGTAATCAAAATGGCGCTGGTGCATGATTTGATTGAAATATACGCGGGGGATACGTTTGCCTACGATGTCGCCGGAAATGCCGATAAACAGCAACGCGAAGAAGCCGCCGCCGACAAGCTGTTTGCGATACTGCCCAACGAGCAGGGCGAAGAGATCCGGGCGCTGTGGGAAGAATTCGATGCGGAACAGACTCCCGATGCCAAGTACGCCTGCGCCATCGACCGCCTGCAGCCGTTTTTAAATAATATCATGACCGAAGGCCACACCTGGAAAGAAGGCAGGGTGACCAAAGCGCAGGTTTATAAACGCATGGATCCGATT
>CAZTDA010000042.1:0-9723 GCA_964612155.1 uncultured Eubacteriales bacterium
TGATCGTCTGCGGCAATGACCACCTCGGGCACGGCAACAGCGCCAAAACCCCCGCCGATTTCGGTTATTTTGCAAAAAAGGACGGATGGAAGTTCTTGCCCGAGGATGTTTTTACGCTGACCGGACTTATAAAAAAGAAATATCCCGATCTTCCGGTCTTTTTGCTCGGTCACAGCATGGGCTCGTTCATCGCAAGGGCTTATTTGAACGCCCACGGCGAACTTGCGGGTGCGATTATTTGCGGCACCGCAGGGAAAAACCCCATGTCGGGCATCGGAAAACTCGTTACAAAGATTATTGCAGCATTTAAGGGCGACCGATACCGCAGCGCGTTTGCTAAAAATCTCGCGGACAAAGGCCGTCTCGACCGCTGTCCCGAAAAACGCACCCAAAACGACTGGCTCACCAAGGACACCATGATCGTCGACAAGTATTGCAATGACCCGTATTGCAATTACACTTTTACGGTTTCGGCTTATTATGATCTGATAAAGATACTTGATTTTATCAACAGCCCGAACGGTGTCGAGAGCGTCCCCAAAGACCTGCCGATTTTTTTGATTTTCGGTACGGACGACCCGGTAAGTGGATACGGCAAAGGCCCGACGGAGGCATTGGCGCTGTTTGAAAGCGTCGGCTGTTCCCGGGTTTCCATCAAAGCATACGACGGCGACCGCCACGAGCTCTTAAACGAACTGGACCGGGAGCGGGTCGCCCGCGATATTCTTGATTTCATACAAGGCCGAATATCAGAGCGATAACCCCGTAAGCCGCCGAAAACAACGTCCCATAGAGAATCACCGGCCCCGCGATATTAAAAATCTTAACCCCGGTTCCGAAGACCAGTCCTTCGCTCTTAAATTCCATGGCGGCGCTGACCACCGAGTTGGCAAACCCGGTAATCGGCACCAGCGTTCCCGCACCCGCCAAGTTCCCGATCTTGTCAAACACATTCAACGCCGTCAGCAGCGCCGCTAAAAATATTAAAAATACCGACGCAATGGACGACGAACTCTTTTTATCCATCCCACATGCCGTTGCGATATCAAATGCGGCCTGCCCTAAACAGCAGATGAATCCGCCGATCACAAAGGCCCAAATGCAGTTTTTTACGCTGTTTGTCTTTGGCGCGGCATCTTTAACCAGTTTGTCATAAGTCTGCGGCGTGTGTTTCATCAAAGCTACCTCACTTTCACCCGAAAGCAATTGTCTCTCGGGTTTTTCATTTCGTAGTTTATCCTTTAACACCATATTAAATACAAGTTGAAAATGGCAGACCCTAATAAAAATCAATTTTTAAACTTTACAAAAACCCTCAACAAAGTTGCAAAAAGTTTTAACATCGTCTATATGCACATAATGCCCGCAATCAACTGCTGTTTTTAATTTTCCGCAAGGGGAGTTTAGTAAAAAATATTCTTGAAATTCTTTACTCATAACGGGATCGCGGTCGCCTCTGATCAGTAAAGAATCACAATTTATTTCTTTTAAATACGGTAGATAATTTATATAATTGATCTTATCAGCAATGATTCGTTTATTGTGAATACTACTATTTTCCCACTGTTTTTCTGTAATGTTTTTCAAAGTACAATACTTTGATATTTCTTCAGTCCAACTTTTATTGTAATATACCTGCGAACGAAATTTTTCCGGTGTTTCTAGTTGTAATTCTATGAGTTTCTCAAAATCATTACAATTGTTTACCGTAAAATCTATTTTATTTGCCATTTCGTTTTCGTTTATGGTACGCAGGTAAGCCGAAGTATTTCTATGTATTGTTTTTATCGCATCTATACTGCTCCAGTTTGGGTTTTCGTAAATAACTTTATCGACCGAATCAGGATATTGATACGCATATAGCAAAGCTATAAATCCTCCGTATGAATGCCCGAGAACAATCCATTTTTCAATGTTTAATTGGTTTTTAATATATTCACAATCATCAATAAGCGCTTGAACCGATAGAGGTTCATCTTTTTCAACTCGGTCAGATCGTAAAACGCCTCTCTGATCAAACATGACAATATTAAACTGCCTTGAAAGAAGATAAGCTGCATAATTAAAATTTTCGCAGTTATCTCCCGGGCCACCATGTAAATATAGTATTGTTTTTGCAGTCGGCAGCTCATTATAATGGCGTAAAAATATTTTTTTACCGTCTTTTAAAGGGAAAATTAATTCTTTCATAATAACTCCTGCTTAATTTATTTCCTAGTATTATACACCTCCTAATGAAACTGTCAAATGTTTCAAGTAAAGAGGAAGATTTATATCCAAACACCCTCGTCTCGGATTATCAATCCTCTTGTATAAATCCTTTCCCCGCGCGAACACTACCCAAAACCGAAAGCGGGGGATTTTTTTGAAAAATATCGACTTAGCCGTCGAATGCAGCGAAGTGCGCGGTACGCCGGAGGGCGTCGAAGTTAAAAAAGAAACCAGTGCGAGCTGCCGCATTCATATTATTACCGTTACCAATGAGGAAGCGGCGCAGAAACTGGGCAAACCCATCGGGAAATATATCACCATCGAATTTGATGAAGAACCCGGCGACAATGAATCGCTGCTGGAATTATCCAAAGAAGTCGCAAAACAGCTCTCGGGTATGCTCCCCAAAGAGGGCGATATTTTATTTTGCGGGCTCGGCAATCGTAATATCACACCGGACGCGCTGGGTCCGATCGCCGCCGACAAAGTGCTTGCCACCCGCCATCTGTCCAAAGATTTACCGGAGCTCAAAGGGCTCCGCCCCGTCAGCGTCTTTTCAACGGGGGTTCTTTCTCAAACCGGAATCGAGACCGCCGAACTGCTTAGCGGAATCGTCAACAAAACAAAACCCGCAGCGGTCGTAACCACCGACGCATTGGCAGCCCGCCGTCTTTCGCGCCTTTCGCACACGGTTCAAATCAGCGATACCGGTATCGCGCCGGGCAGCGGTGTCGGTAATACCCGCGCCGCCATCGATGAAAAAACCCTCGGCTGCAAGGTGATCGCCATCGGCGTACCGCTGGTGGTCGACGGTGCGACACTGGCGTGCGACTTATTCAACATTGAGGAGGCAAAGCGTGAGGAGACCCGACAACTGCTGCCCGAAACGGCGGAACAGCTGATGGTGACCTCTCAGGAGATTGACAAAACCGTCTCGGCTGTCGGCCGCCTGATCGCGCTGGCCTTTAATCTCGCCGCTCAGCCCCAAATGGACCCCGAGGTTTTATTGGAGATGACTTAGTCAGTGAACAGTTGTCAGTTCACAGTGAGCAGTGACACACCCGTCTGCTTTAAAAGGTAGATAACTAAGTGAACAGTTGACAGTTCGCAATGAGCAGTGACACACCCGTCTGCTATTTAAAAGCACATCACTAGTGAACAGTCGGCAGTTCGCAGCATACAGTGCGGGGTTTTTAGGGGAAGAAAATAAAGTTAACTGAGATGTCACTGCTCACTTTTCACTGCCAACTGTCCACTAAGCAATCCTATCAATTCATATTCCGGCTTGTCCGCGCATATCCCTTTATCACAGGAGGGACGAATATGCGAAGGATGCGCAACTTAAATGCAAGAGGACTGATTAAATTTTCAGCGGTCGTGATCGCACTGGTGGTCATGGTCGCGGCGCGTAACCCGCTCTGGGAATTTTCTAAAAAACTGGCGGTCGCGGCGGCACGGCTGCAAGTTCCGGCAGCCCCCGAAGTGGTGGAAACCGCCGTGGACGAGCCGTCCGAATTATCCGAGGTCTCCGAGGCCTCCGCGCAGTCCGAGGCCTCCGAACCCGAAGACGACGGGCTTGACCCGATCGAAGAGACCTTGATGGGTCTGTCCGCCTCCGACATCGAATATGAAGGTGTCACGCTGACCAACCTCACCAAAAAGCACACCATTAATTTAGCCACCTATCTGGCGCAAAAACCGGTCATCGATGTGGTCAAAAACGGCCGCCCGCAAATTTTGATCATCCACACCCACACGACCGAGGGTTTTCTTTACGAAGAAAGCGAAACCTGCCCCTCGGACTATTCCGGCAGAGAATTGGATCAGGATAAAAACATTGTTGCGGTCGGAGCCGTCATCGCCGACGCGCTCAACGAGGCCGGTATCAATACCATCCATATCACCGAGGTTTACGACGACCCCGATTTCAACGGAGCCTACGACCGTTCCGCCGAAGCCGTCAAAGCCATGCTTAAAAAATATTCCTCCATCGAGATGGTCATCGACGTCCACCGCGACAGCGTCACCAAGTCCGACGGCACGCGCGTCAAGCCGACCGCGGAAATCGACGGCAAAAAAGCGGCGCAGGTGATGATCTTGGCCGGCTGCAATGAGGACGGCGCGCTTGAATTTTTAAATTGGGAGTATAATCTTCGGTTTGATGTGCGCCTGCAAAAAGCTATGAATGAACTCTATCCCGACCTTGCCCGTCCGATTTATTTCGTCGCAAGACGTTATAATATGCACCTGACCAAAAACTCGATGCTGATCGAATTCGGCACCGAGGTTAACACGCTTGACGAAGTGCTTTATTCGGCGCGTCTTTTTGCCAACGCTCTCTTGAAAACATTGGACGATTTATAAGAATTTCACACCTCGTTTTCACCTCGGCGCGGAGATAATAAACCTATTCCGCCATTTTGGAAGAGTAGGGAACGGTCTTGACCGTTCGCTTGAAAATTTGATTGAGGTGAAAATCTACGATGATTAAAAAAGCAATTCTAACCATTCTCCTGTTCTCGGTTCTGGGAGCACAGGGGATTTCAAACAAGGGGCTCAGCTGGTACCCGAATCGGATCAAAGGGGTTGCCATCCCGTCCGTCATGCCCGAAGCAACCGCTTTTTTCAACAAGTATAACGCCGTCTTCATGGGTAACCCGAATGAGAAAAAAGTGTATCTGACCTTTGATTCGGGTTATGAAAACGGCTGCACGGCCAAGATATTACAGACCCTAAAAGCAAAAGGCGTTCAAGCGGCCTTCTTTTTGGACGGCAATTATCTGCGCCGAAACCCCGAGCTGGTCAAGCAGATGGCGGCGGAGGGGCATTTGATCTGCAATCACACGCTCAAACACCCCGATATGACCAAGTTCGATGATTTCGAACAATACAAAATGCAGCTGCTCGAATGGGAAGCGCTGGCTCAGCAGCTCGGTGTCAAAACCTCCCCGTTTTACCGCCCGCCGTCGGGTCGTTTTTCGGAGCTGACCCTCTCCTTTGACAAAGAACTGGGCTATAAAACCGTGTTTTGGAGCTTGGCATATGCCGACTGGGATCCGGCCAAACAAATGACCGAATTAAACGCAATGACGATTTTAAAAGACCGCACCCATAACGGCGCAGTCGTGCTTTTGCATTCGGTATCGACGACCAACGCCGCGATTTTGGGCGGTTATATCGACTGGCTCGCCTCTCAGGGCTATTCGTTCGGGTCGCTTGACGAGCTTTAAAAATCCATTTTGCATCGTTCGGCAGACCCGAAGTCGTTGACGACTCGCCGCTCCATCAACAGTCATATGTCAAGTAACCACGGAGCGACATGAGCACTCCTCCCTCGGATATGTATCTGTTACGCCCGATATGATACAAAATTTCTGAATTCTGAATTTTACTTTCTGAATTCGTCCCAACCCGCCGCCGCGTGGTCACACACGGCGGTGTTTTTTACCTCATAAAAACCGATACCAATCCCATCCTGCTGATTCTTAATCTTTGCCTCTTTGCAGATGAAGAACTTCACTATTTTGTTACATGAAAAACCTATAAAAAAGATTGCCAACTGCGAAAAATTATGGTACACTTTTGCTAAGGTCATTTATCGGGAGGTTTCTATGCTGTCTGAGGTGAAGTGTCGTTTTTCACGGGGGCTGTGGACAAAGGTTGCCGTTTTTGCAGGGCTGACTGCGGCGCTTGCGCTGTTCGGCTGCGGAGAAAAAGTACTGCCCGCCTGTATTCCCGCGAAATTGGAACAGCCCGCCGCAACCGATACCGTGGCTTGTTTAAATCTCACGCCCGGTTATTGCACCGCCCAAACCGAAGCGCTTTCTCTGACCGACGAATTGACCGCCAAAGCAAAGTCCCTTCAGCTGGAGCCGACCCCGACCAAAGTGGTCAAAGCGTCCTCGTCCTCCGGCAGTTCGTCATCCAAACCCGGCATTTCCACACTCAAGGGCATGTCGCTCGATGCAATTTATAAAGTCAACAAAGATATTTACGGAAAAGTCAAGCTCCCCGGTGCGGGCATCAACGAGCTCGTGGTGCTGACTAAAAACGAAAACGACTATTACCGGTATAATTTTTATAAGGTCTACGACCGCTACGGAACCATTTTTGCCGACAACCAGACCCACCGCGATTCCCTTGACCGCAACACCGTACTCTACGGGCACAACCGCGGCATGTATTCGCAAAACTATAAGATGTTCGGCACGTTAACCTATTACCGCAGCAAGAGCTTCACCAAAGATAACCCCTATATCTACCTCGAGACCTTCCACGGCAAATACAAGTTCCAAATCTTCTCGGTGCAGCTGCGCGAGGACTTCATTCCCGCCGACCGCTATATCGAAAACTATATGCGCACCGACTTCGGCACCGATGCCCAGATGGAAGAATTCCTCAACACCATGAAGGCGAAATCGATGTTCGACACAGGCGTAAGCGTCACCGGTTCCGACCGTATCATCACCTTGGTCACTTGCGTCTATGATTTCACAGGTGCCAAACTCGTCGTCATGGGCAAACTGATCGGAACTTATTAATAACGTAGGGAGCGACGCCCTTGTCGCTCCGCATATTCGCAGGGATAAACTGCGTTCACCCGCCAAAATCCTTGATTTCTTTATAATAACAAACAAAAACGCGTGGGGTTTTATAACCACCCGCGTTTTTTATATCCATCACGCAAAATCCTCTTGACTCTGCTTTCTGATTTCTTAATTCTGAATTTTCTTACCCTGCCCGACTTCCTCGATATAATCATTTATCACATGTTCTCTGTCCCGCGAGGTCTCATAACAGGGCAGCCCGTATTTTTCGCATTGTTCCCGTATCAAGCGGCTCTGCTCAACCATATCGGCGCAGCCCGCTTTCATCTCATCGTCGGACTTGTGATAGGTGTATTCATCTGGTGTATCGTATTTGCGCAAATGTTCAAACCGCTCTTCGGGCGTGATATCCGCCGTGACAAAATAAAAAATATCGCAATAAGACGGATCAATATGCTTGATATAATCCTCCGGCAAAAGCTGATAAACGTCAATCACCAGCCCTCGTTCATATTTCTCGTATTCCTCGCTTGCAAACATCGCATTGATAAACGGGGCAATCTTTCCGCTGATTTGAATCAAATTATCTATCGAGGACATATTTGCATATGTATCAATCCCGAGTTGCGGAAAACAATGTTCAAACCCCGCGTTGATGGCGTCAAAGCAGAGATGCTGATACCCATATCTTTGTGCAAGCAGATGCGAAGCGGTGCTCTTTCCGGCGCGCGGCACCCCCGCGATAATGATGTTCTTTTTCATATTTTTGTTCTATTATCGTTCACAATAAGGCAATCCGTCTTTGGCATAATGATAGGCCTTGCAGGCCTCACAGTTTTTATACCGCTCACAGGTCTTTTTCTTACAGGGGCATTTTTCGGGATTCCATCGAACCTCTTGCTTCTCTTTGATCGCGCCGTATTTCTTGCCCCGGTGTGCATTCACCAGTGCCGAGCCGTAATAAGTCAGCACCTCAATCCCCCGATTCCAATTATAAACTTTACCGAGCGGTGTAAAAGGAATAATCCCCGGCACATTGTCTTTGCTGCCCGGGCAGACATCCTTTTCAGCCCCGTCGATTTTGACTCTGCACCAGACATGCCCGGAGATAAAATTATGTACCGTCAAACCTGTCATCTCGACTTCCGGGAACAGATTTCGAAATGCGTGAACCCGCCGGCTGTCAAACCCCAACTCCAAAAGAATGAGATTCAACGCGCTCGCCTGGTGCCAGCAATATCCCTGCCCTTTTTCAAAAGCCGCCTCCGGAGAATCCAGCGAGTTCTCAACCGAATATTTCATCTGCTTGTTAACAAGCCGCTGCGCAAACGCCACAAGCTCCCAGCCGGATAACCCCGAGTCCCGGCAAATCTGTGTCGCGGTTGCAAGATTCATCGGTGTACCTCCCGAAGAACGTCGTTCGCCTCTAAATTTCGAGTGTCTCATATACAGTCGTCTTAGGTTTTCAACACTGTTTAAAGATGAAACCCACAGCGCTGTCACTGTACACTTTTAACTGTCAACTGCTCACTGACTTGTCACTTTAAACTTTACCTTATACACTTTACGCTTACCGGAGTCCTAAAACCTCAATGAAATATCCATCGCTTTCACGCTATGCGTCAGAGCGCCCATGGAGATCAAATCCACTCCCGTTGCCGCCACTTGAGCAATGTCTTTTTGATCCATATTACCGCTGGCTTCGACCAGCGCTTTTCCGTCGACGATGCGCACCGCATCGGCCATCTGCTGTAAATCCATGTTGTCGAGCATGATGATGTCGGCTTTAACGGCAAGCGCTTCACGCAGCATTTCCTCGTTCTCGACTTCAACCTCGATTTTCAGCGTATGCGGCGCGTTTTCTCTGGCGGCGTTCACCGCTGCCGTGATACCGCCCGCCGCTTTGACGTGGTTGTCCTTAATCAAAACGCCGTCGGCTAGGTTAAAACGGTGGTTGCTGCCGCCGCCGACTTTGACCGCATATTTTTCAAATACCCGCAGACCGGGTGTGGTCTTGCGCGTATCGACGATTTTCGCTTTTGTCCCCGCGACTTTGGCAACACATTCGGCGGTGTAGGTCGCGATACCCGAAAGATGCTGCAAGAAGTTCAATGCCACCCGCTCGGCGGATAGCAGCGAAGCGGCGAATCCGCTGACGACAGCAATGATATCGCCCTTTTGCACCCGATCGCCGTCGCGGACTTCGGGCGTAAACGTGGTGCGGCTGTCGACCGTGGCAAACACGGCGCGAACCACATCCAACCCGCAGATTACGCCATCTTGCTTGGCGATAAAGTTGCCGCTTGCGGTCATATCCTCGGGAATCGTGGCGCGCGTGGTGATGTCGCCGGTGCCGATGTCCTCAGCCAGCGCCTCCCGCACACTTGCTTCAATCAGATTCCTGTCGAGCTTCATGGTGTAACTCCTTTCGATGGTTAGTTAACAGTTAAAAGTGAAAAGTGACAGCACAGTTAGCAATTATCAGTTAAAAGTGAATAGTGACATCTCAGTTAACAGTTATCAATTAACAGTGAAAAGTGACATTACCATTAACAACTATCAGTTACTTTTCCTTTCACCTTTAAAACATCCGGAAATTTCACTGTACATTTTTAACTGCCAACTGTTAACTTTGATTTCTAATTATCCGTCCGGTAGTGCGCGCCCACGCTCTCTTTACGTGCGATCGCCGCGTTCAAAATCCCCTCGGCGACAGTCAGCATATTCATGGTCTCGGTGCCCTTGACCGAAGATAAATCATAGCCGGACAACTGCTCGCGGATCGTGACGACCAGACCGAGCGCCTCGCCCATGTCTTTGCCGTTGCGCAAAATGCCGCATTTTTTGGTCATCGCCACACGGATCTGACTGCGTAAGGTGTGCAAGTCAAGGTCGCACGGCACCAGATTTTGCGGCTCGGGTAAAATCGGCGTATGCTGCGGTCTGCCGTTTTGGTTGATGTGCA
>CAZTDA010000043.1:0-9705 GCA_964612155.1 uncultured Eubacteriales bacterium
CGGTATCTTTCCGGTGAAACGGAAGATTCACCGATCACGGTGTTTTCGGTCAGTTTTACAGGCATTCACATATTCCTCCTATATCTTTTGACATACTGGGCAGTAATAGATGTTGCCGCCCATATAAGCCTCGCGTTTTAAACCGCTTCCGCAGATTCGGCAAGGGTACGCAACGGTTTTGCTTGAGAGAATGGTGTTGTATCCGCCCGGATTACCGAACAGATCGCGCTCGGTGTCACGCCCGCCGCCGTCCCGCATTTCATTTAACGTGGATACCACAGCGTAGTATAACGCTTCCCGTTCATCATCTGATAGCGTTTCGGCCTTGCGCTTGGGGTGGATGCGGGCGTTGAACAGGATATCCTGCAAAACCCCGTTGCCGAGGCCGGGGATTCGTTGTTCCGTGGCAAGCAGCGCTTTGACACTGAGGGATTTTTTGATTCCCTCAAATAATGCGTCAAAATAGGCAATGCTGAACGCTTCCGAAAACGGGGAGGGTTTTTGTCTGGCGACATTGTAGTAAAAATCATTGTTCGGTTCGTCGGGAAAAGCCATCATGCCGCCGTACATTTGAACGGTGCAGCAGAGCGCGGAGCCGTCGTCAAACTCAATCAGCAGCTGATGCTTGTCGGGGCGTTTTTCTTCCGCAGTCAGACGCAACGCCCGGACACCGTCAAAAAATGAGACGATCATTCCGTCTGCGTACATTTCAGGCCGCCCACCGTATGCGGCAGCCCCTGTGATTTTTCTTCCTGCAAGTTTCTTGTGATACAGCACAGGATCTCCGGAATACCAAGCGAACCCGTGCGGCGAGGTGTTCGCTGCCGCGCTGACAATGGTCTTTCCCAAAAAAGCTTGGTTGAGTTGATTTGCAAGCACAAAGGCCTCGGGCAGTTCGATCATATTGTTTCAACCTCCATATTAAAGTATAGCCGCCCATCTTTCTCATTTGTATACGGTTGACGGTCTTTGATGTGCGCATATTCGGGGTAGTGCACCAGATTGTTGCGCAAAATGCACAGAAGAACCGGATGGATGATTCGGTCGGATTCGCTGTTCATTACGCAGCTTTTATGTTCGAGCCAATTCGCCATCTCGCGCTTGTATTTGTCAACCTCAGGTCTGGCAAGTTCAAACGGCAGCTCCGATAAACACAGCCAAAAATACCAACGGCTAAACCACGGGCGTTTTTTGTCGTTCACATGACGGTTATAATTGTCGATTCGATCTTGAATCCATGCGGCATTGTTCGGTGCAGCTGCCGACAGAAAGCGAATCACGATCAGGTTGGTGTCAAAGCACTCGCCGACGCCGTCGTCTTCGCTGCCGAAGCAAGTGGTTTTGAGCCGCGCAAGCGTCTTTTCGACCATGTTTTTGATTTCAGGATCATTGGGTGAAAACAGATGCAAAAGCCGCAGTATCTCCAGCTCATAGAGATTTGCTGATAAAATGTGGGTCTTGGGTGTTTGGTTCAAAATAGTTTTATACTTTTTGCCACTGTTATAAGGCGGGATAAAAAACTCCGGGTACATCCTGCGGCCGCTTGAATCGATATTTCCCGGGAAACGTACGCCGGCATAAAACCGCGTCGCTTGTTCGGGTGTACTTTTCGCGGCCAATAATTGCCGGACGATGTTCGCTTTTTGCGCGTTGGCCAGTGCGCCGCCCTTGATCAGATAGTGGTTGGTTTTGACCATGAGTTCGTAAGGCGTCATATCAACTTCATCGCCGTTTTGATATCCTCGCTGACCGTGTCGCGCTTAAATGGTTCAATTAAAAGGTTCTTGCCGGTCATGATATATGAGGGCATCACGCGAATTTGAGTCAGATAAAATTCGCCGCCTCTGACCCTGCAGGTCGGAGCGGACGGGATGACGTTCTTTCCGGTTTGCTCTTTAGCGATCATATTGACGGCCTTTTTGGCGACGTCGCCCATCAGCATTACTACACGCAAGTTCGGGAAAAGGGCGAGTTCCGCTTTTAAAATCGGCAGCTGTTCAATGATGACCGCAGGGTCGACCGTGTATTCGGTCTTGGGCGTTTTGACCGCAGTGGTGATGTAGATACCCAACGCAAGGATGTCGCCGACGCTGTTCACAGGCACGCCCGCGTCCCGAAACAGCGCCAGCGTGGTCTTCATGTAGTCCGGCTCCGGCGCTTTGGAATAAAAACCGTCCTCGGGGTTTTTCGGCGGTACTTCGCTGATCATGATGATTTTGATTTTTTCGGGGTCGATTTCGCAGTCGGGGATTTGCATACCCTCAATTTTCAAGCCCTTTTGCGTCATATAGTCAGTGATTTTGATTGTCATATATTCACCCTCCGATTTTAATAAGCGGAATCCAGACCTCGACGATGCCCTGCTGAAAACGCCCGTTGTAACACTCGATTACAAAGCACTTGCCGTCGAGCTCGGCTTGCGTATATTTGTCCTTGTTCGCCTCGAGCCACGCGTTCATGTTGGCGTTTTCGCTGGTGTAGCCGTTGGCGACCACCACGTCGAAGACCGCGTATTCCGACGCCGGAAGCGTGACCGCTTTAAAACCTTTCGGTGCTTTTTCCTCGACCGCAAATCCGACAAAGCAATCGCGTCCGGATTCCCCGTCGGTGCGAATCTCCCACCCGCAGCTGTCGGCTGCTTGAAACTCTGCATTATCGGCTTTTTCCTCAAAGTCCTGCCACAGTCCGGCGGTCATTCTGCCGTCGCCCCAAAGCCCTGCCAGGGTCATTTTCTTCTTTTTGATCAGTTTCGGTTCCATTTGCAAAACCCTTTCATGATGATGGTACCATTTTAGCAAGTGTAACCTGACAACTGATTGTCATATATGAAGATCATATTGGAAAATCTCTGACATTTTTATAATGCAGCGTTGCGGTAAATATCAAACCGCTCTTTCATGCAATAGGGAATCACCAATTTCGTAACTTCCTCAGCGGTCATTCCTAAGCTGCATTGGCCGGAATAATGCCCGTCGCTCTGAACGTCGCAGGAATGAAATTCCCCGCACTCCAAACAACCCGACTTCCCCTTTTTCGTCGGGCAATTGTAATATTTGCATTCTTTCTTCCACGGGCTCGAGATACAGCCCGGGCAGCACCAATCTTTTTGGCTGTTCGGGTCCGGTCGCTTAATATCAATGCCCGGAACACAATCTCGGTAGCACAACCAGTTCAAATAGCCGAATTTCCTACTTGCCGAGAAATCGGTTTCATTTTGCTTTTTATTCAATAAGCACATATCACAGCGATAACCGCAGGGGAATTTGGTCGGGTCATCGAAGTTCATCGTGAGCTGCTCAAACGGGCGGTGATGTTCTGAGGGCACGGTTTTCTCTAACTTTTCAAAAACGGTATCCAACAGGGTTTCGTCAGCAATTCGGAAGTCCTTGTCCACGATATGTACGTTAAAAACGCCGTCGGAAAGTGTGAAAGCCGCCAACGATTCTTTATCTGCAATGAAAACAAGCGAGGATTTCCCGTCCCAAATCTCGTCTGTTATGTAGTGGAAACGGATATGCCCGATCAATTTGGAAAAAGCGGTGAACGAGCCCTTTAACAGCGGTTCCAATTCTTTCGGCGGCGTCATGATTCTTCCGTCATCCGCGAAATGGTGCAGCATAAACAAATCTCCTTTTGTGATTTACATCATAACGACCGTTTTGTTTTGCAGACGATGATTTTCTCCGGCAATGGTTCTCCGTTTGCGATTTTCTCTTTTACCAGTTCGTTGAAACAGCGTAAAAATTCTCGTGCGTCACAAAAATCGTCTCGGTTCAATCCAAGGTCAACTTTTCCGTGACAGATCAACTTTCTCTGCCCGTTAAACGCATAAACCGTTCTGGCAAGACATCTTTGACCGTAGCAATTATCAGAGCCGGGGCAGGTTTTTAATGCGTTATAAATCCGCTCAGCCAACGAGAGATCGGTTTTTGCGATATAGACCAGCGTTTCTTCCATGTAATCGGCTCTGCGGTGCCAGGTCTCCGGCTTGCCGTTGCAAACGATGTACCATTGAAAATTGTGTGTCAATTTGTCATCGGAGATTTTAAACATGTAGGAAACGCCGTAATCGGAGGCGACATAAGTGATTTTCTTTGCCTTTGTGTCAACGGATCTTCTGAAACTCAACGGGCGCAGAGCTTTTAAGTATTGATCGGTTTCCGTGATTTCGTCTTTGAGGGCTTGGGGGAGTGTGGATATCATGCTGTCGAACGGTGATATGTCTGCCATTTTCGATTCCTCACTTTTCTTTTGAAAATAAGACAGTGGCCTTTATTATAGAATATTTTTAATCATGGCAATTTTATCGGGTGTGATGTCTTCAAAGTATGTAAAACCGTATCTTGCATACAACCTGATTGCGGTTTGGTTGTCTTTTAAAACATGAAGCCGAACCGTTTTCATGTTCTTTTTTTTGAGAAAGTCGATCGCGAATTCAAGAATGCGGCTGCCGATCCCTTTGCCTCGTAAATCTTCTCTGACGAAGAAATCCGAAAAATGCCCGCGTTGGTTTTCTCCGATGATCAGAGCGCATCCACCGACATATTCATCACCTTTTTTATAGGCGAAGACCTTCCGCGCCCCGCTTTTCAAAAATTCTTCCAACCGGGGATTCGGATAACCCCAAAAGGACGCACACTTTACAAGGTCATTTAGGTTTAATTCGACGATTTCATAATCACTCAATGATTTATACCCCCTTCATTATCATGAAAGTCATTGTCTCAAGGATTATTTCCCAACCTTTATCTATATTTAAAATATGTGATTCGACTGAAAGTTTATCAAGGATATAAAGATCTACACGCTTTCTGTTTTCCCAAAACGCAATTTGTTCTTTGGCCGGAATTGATTGGCTGCGGTTTTTACGTGCCTTGGCCAGACATTGGCCGACATCATGGGACGATAAGTAAAAAATAATCGGGTTTAGCTGTTGTATAACGCAAATTAGTTTCGATAAGTGGTCTGCGATAACCTCATCGGACGCGTCATATTCGCGGATCATGTCGTTAATTTGGTGGTGTAAAAGTGTTCCGTCCAATATAAGTATAGAATCTTTTTCGTAATTACTTTTTATAAAATTCCGCCAACACTGCAAATAGATTTCAGAAAACGCTGTTAGCGGTATCGCAGGCGGGTATGTGCCCTTGAACGGGTCAAGTGGATTGTCGTTGTCACCTTCTATACAGCAATCTGTTTTATATCCCATGTCTCGAATTTTATCGCGTAGGAGCGTTGTTGTTGTAGTTTTACCTACACCTGAAACGCCCTCGATAAAAATAATATTATTCATCTAATCACCATCATTAAAAATATAATTATTTTCAGTTTATCATACCCCATAAAACCTGACAACAGCGTGTCAACAATCCGAATAATACTCCGAAATCTTATCTATTTTTTCCTTGATGATCTTTTGCAAGTGGGGCGGAGAGAGCACTTTGACGGCGGTTCCGAACGAGAGAATATAGCCGTAAACCCAACTGTCCTCGGGAAAATCCATCTCAATCGTATAAGTGCCGTCGCCGTTGTCGTGAATCCGGTCGTCGTCATAATCGTCGTAAAGGCGATATAAAGCGTCCTCGGTGAATTGCAGCACGCAGTGGATGTTGGGCTTATACCCGGTCTCTCCATCGCTGCCCCTTTGTGGTTTGGGCTCGCGCTTGCGGAAACGGTCGAAGGTCTCGTCGGTGATCTGCACCCGCTTGACCCGCGAGATGCGAAACATCCGGTAGTCCTCCCGGTTTCGACACCAGCCCCATAAATACCACGCTTGATATTTGAATTCAAGTCGAAGCGGTTCGATGCTGCGCGTGGATTTTTGGTTCTGGGCGTTGAGATAGTCAATCTCGATCACGTTGCAGTGCAGAATTGCGGTCTTGATGTCGGTGAATTTGTGGTAGGCGTTCGGATTCGAGCCCCAGGGCGAAAAGTCCACCGAAATCCAGTCGGCAGCGTTACTTTTAAAGATGGTGCCGAGTTTTTCAAGCACCGCGTCCACCTCGGGGTATTTGGTCGCCTGCAAAGAGTGCAGTGCAAACAGAATATTGTCGCGTTCGGAGTCGGAGAGCAGCGCACGGTTGACGGCATACCCCTCTATGACCGAGATGCCGCCGTTTTGCCCCTGCGTGGTGCAGACCGGAACGCCCGCCGCCGAGAGCGCGTCAATATCACGATAGATCGTACGCACCGAGACGCCGAACCGGTCGGCCAGTTCCGCCGCGGTCACGTTCTTTTTATTGAGCAGAATCGTGATGATCTCCACTAACCGCTCTAATTTCATAGGTTCACCTCATTTAATATCTGACAGGTTTTTGTCAAGTTTGGGTTAAAGAAATGCGGCTAAAAAATATGACTCAAGCCGCCGTAATTAAAGCTGATGGGCTTGACGCCGTTGACAAAGCGAATCATGTAGGTCTTGGTCTTTTCGTCCACGATCTCAATTACACCCTCGCCGAATGCCTTGTGCAGCATCTGGTCGCCGACTTTATAGATCACTTCAGTGGTTTTATTGAACGCGCGCACCTGAACGGCGCTCTGTTCCTTGATCTCGTCGGGGATTTCGCCGATGATCTCGAGCAATTTAGGGTCGATGTCGAACAAAAATCGGGATGGCACTTTGGAATAGCCCTTGACCCCGAAGCCCTCGCTCTCGGTCAGAAACAGATGCTTTTTGGCACGGGTAATGCCGACAAAACACAGCCGCCGTTCCTCTTCGAGCGCTTCGGTTTTGCGGTCCTCGAGCGCCCTTGCCGACGGGAAAATACCCTCGGTGAGCCCGACCAAAAAGACGCTGTCGAATTCGAGCCCCTTTGCGGTGTGCATGGTCATAATCCGCACGCAGTCGGTCTTGTCCTCAATGTCGCTGTCGCGCAGTAAGGTGATGTTATGTAAAAAAGTGACCAGCGGCAGGTGCTCGCCGAATTCGGTCTCCTGCGTCACGATGCTGCGCAGCAGTTCGGTCACGTTGTCGAGCCGTTCGATGTCGCCGCTCTCGCGGATATACAGCTCATATCCCGTGTCTTTGATGATTTTTTGAAGTAATTCGGATACAGGCAGAACCTCGGCTTCCTGTTTCAGTTTTTCAATCGCGGCGATAAATTCTTTGGCCTTGCAGGCGCCCATGGAGTCGGAATCGCAGAGTTCTTTGAGTGCGTTATACAGTGAAATTTTCCGATTGTTCGCGTGGTTTTTGATGATGTCGAGCTTCATCTTGCCGATTTTGCGCCTAGGCATGTTGATGATGCGCATAAACGAAAGATCGTCGCTGCTGTTGGAGACAAGGCGCATATACGACAGCACATCTTTGATTTCTGCGCGCTCGTAAAACCCAACGCCGCCGTAGACGACATAGGGGATGTTGGCTTCTAAAAACCCCTGTTCGACAAAGCGGGAGACGAAATTGGAGCGGTAAAGCACCGCAAAATCGGAATATTTGCCGCCGTTTTCGTGCTGCGCTTTGATTTTAGCGCAGATAAACTTAATTTCTTCCTTGTCGCTCTTGCCGTGAAAATACTGCACGGTCTCGCCGTCGGTTTTGTTTGTATATAAATTCTTTTTCACGCGGTTGTTGTTTTTTTCAATCAGGGAATTGGCGACGTTTAAAATCGGAGCGGTGCTGCGGTAATTCTCGCTCAAAACCACGTCGGTGCAGGTGGCGTTGAGCCGCGTGGTAAACCAAGGGTTATTCAACCATCCGACAAAGTCCACGAGCACGGCCATGCTCGCCCCGCGCCATTCGTAGATGTTTTGGTCGGGGTCGCCCACGACGAACAAGTTGCGGTTGATCTCGGTCAGCCGACGGATCAGCTTGAACTCTTTAACGGTGATGTCCTGAAACTCGTCGACCATGATATAATGCAGGCGGCTTTGCCACTTTTTTAAAATGTCCGGGTGTTTGCCGAACAGATAAATCGTAAAATTGATCAGATCGAAAAAGTCGAGCCCGAAATATTTGCGCTGTTTTTTGATATAGCGGAAGATGATCTCGTCATGGGGCTTTTGGGAGGTCAGGGTGCTGTAATCAAACGAGGAGTCGGTGAGGTAATCGACATAGGCGAGATGGTTTTTGTAGAATTGAATTTGGTTGATCATGAACTTGAAACTCGCCGTGTCCATGCGAACGCCCATCTCGTCGTAGACCTCTTCCAAAATCTTTTTCTGGTCGACGTTGTCGAGTACCACAAAATTCTCGGGATAAAAGAGTTTGGAGATATCCTCGCGTAAAACACGGGTGCAGAAGGCGTGTAGGGTCGCCACAAACGAGGTGTCGAATTCCTCGCCGAGCATCGCTTTGATGCGGCGCTTCATCTCGTTGGCGGCTTTGTTGGTAAAGGTGATGCAAAGGATATTCGACGCCGAAATCCCCAGTTCGTCGATCAGATAGGCATACCGGTGGGTCAGTGCCTTGGTTTTGCCGGTGCCCGCGCCCGCGATCACGCGCACATATCCCTCGGTGGCCGTCGCCGCTTGGGCCTGTGCCTTGTTGAGCCCCTCTAAAATTTCTGCCATAAGCCGCATCCTCTCCGCAATCATTGTTTTCCATATTTTATCATAATCTATTAAAAAATGGAATGCTTGATAAAATTTGTGAAAATCGCCGCTCTCGAATCAAGCCGATTATATTATAAAACAATAAACCTGACAACTCTGTGTCAGGTTTGATAGGAATCTAAAAATGTTGTCGTCTTTTAGACAATAGATTCTATAACATCTTTCCCATAAACCGCTTTGGGGTTTTCCCGCCGTTTACCGCTCGAACGGCTTGGAGGATTTCTTCTTTGCGTGTTTCAGCGTCGGGCAAATCAACAACGACATCGTTCAAATCATACGGCCCGTTGCGGAAATGCCCGATTGAAGCCCCGTGAAATTCGCCGTCGACGAGCAAGTATTGCAGCGGCTCGTGATCGTATTCGAGATGCTCAAAAATCGGTCTGAACTGATCTTTTAAGAGTTGTTCATTTGATTTCACCAGAATATCATTCCGGTGCAAAGCGTAAACACTCGCAATTGTGTTCCTCGTGTTTCCGCAGCCAGCTAGTTTTATATGGTCGGTTTTCAACATGTAGCCTTTTTCTGTTTCAGTCAAAACCTCATCTGAGACAAGCGCCGAGACCGCTGCTTTGATCTCCTTTTCGGGCAGCTTGTAAAACGACTTCGCCATCGCCGTGTCAAACAGCACCAGACGATAGGCAAAACGTTGCAACACGATTTTCAACGCCTCAAGACGCGTATATTTTTCCGGATCAATATCCGGGAACATCTCAGCGAAACGGTACCAACCCCGATCCCATTCGCCGTCGTATTGATCCTCGTAGATCAAAAATGCCTCCTGCAAACGGTGCAGAGCGGGGGTGATCTCCTTGACGAGCAGCCCGGTCTCCTCTTTCATCATCTGAATCGTCAGCGGGCCCTCGCGCTCGATCAGCGTTAAAAGCCGCCGCTGTGTTCCGGTGGGTTTCGGCAGGGGTTTTCGGAATAAAGCTGCGAATAACTCCAAGTCCTCCGGGACAATCCAGCCCAGATTTCCGCCACAAAAACGGCCTTTAATCAGTTCGTGCCTTGCCTGACGAACGCGGTTGAAAGCAATATCGTCAAAGTCGGCGCGAAACGTGAGCGAGGGCGGGTCGCCGAAGCCGTTCCAATACACATTCTGCCCCGGCTGCAAGTCGCGGTATAACGTGAGGTATTGGTCTTTGTCAGCAC
>CAZTDA010000044.1:0-9703 GCA_964612155.1 uncultured Eubacteriales bacterium
ACTGTCGGCAGGTTCTTTACGCAAATTGCGGCATATATCAGCGGAAACTGAAATAAAATTAAATCGAAACTGAACATGGAGCCGACATCGGAAAAGTGTCGGCTTTCATTTTAAAAAAAAGGAAAGTTGTTCCGGTTTTGGAAGCAGTTACATCCCGATCTATTTGGGGATTTTTACTTGAAACATCATTGTTGTTATTATAAAATGAAGCATCACCTCTGACGAGCGTCAACTCTTGCGAAAGGCGGTCACGGGAATGGACAACGGAAAGCCGACTGCGGTTAATAAAAATACAAATTCAAATAAACCGGAACTGCCTGTCAGCGGCAGCAGTCCGCTGATGAAGCGGCGGTTGATTATTCTCGGCATCATCATCTGCGCGGTCATCGCGCCGGTATTGGTCGCCAGCTTGTTCAACATCCAATTTCTCGCCACCCGAAACGGCAAGAGTTATGCCCAACTTGCGCTTGAAAACCAACTCAAGGACTATACCATTACACCGGTGCGCGGTACCATCTACGACCGCAATTATAAAGTGCTGGCGCAAAATGCCACCTGCTGGATGCTGGATATGTATCCCTCCGAGATCAAAAAGCTCGAAAACGACAACACCTCCACGCAGACAGGAGCCGAAAAAGCAGAAGCGCTGCGCAACTTGCTGGCAGACAACCTCTCCGTGATTCTCAATATGGATCGGGAGACGGTTTATAACTTTACCAAAAAGAATGTCAGTTATGTCTGTGTCAAGCGTAAAATCGAAAAGGAACAGGCCGATTTGATCAGCGCTTTTATCGCCGATAATAAATTGAATTGCATTTCGCTTGCCACCGATACCAAACGCTATTATCCCTACGGAAATTTCGCCGCAACGCTGCTCGGTTTTACCGGAACCGACAACCAGGGCCTTTACGGCACGGAATTATACTATGATGAGCTGTTACAAGGAACGCCGGGACGCATCATCAGCTTAAAAAACGGCGTGAATGTGAATATGCCCTCCGAATACGAGACCACCATCGACGCAGAGGACGGCTCAAGCTTGGTGCTGACTATCGACGAGGTGATTCAGCTCTATCTTGAAAAACACCTCGAAGCGGCGGTGGAGGATCATAATATCACCAATCGTGCCGCCGGTATCATCATGGATGTCAATACCGGCGCTATTTTGGCCATGGCGACAAAAGGGGATTATAATCCCAATGAGCCGTTTGTGATCGACAGCGAAGAAGTACGCGAAAAACTCACAAATCTCAGTGCCGAGGATATGACAGCCGCTTTAAAGGCCGCGCAAAACGACCAGTGGCGCAATAAGATCACCGGTGAGGTCTATGAACCGGGTTCCGTTTTCAAAATCATCACCGCATCGGCGGCGCTTGAGGAAAACGTGGTTGATTTGGATGATACATTTACCTGCCACGGCGCTTTGCAGGTTGCAGACCGGCGCATCAAGTGCTGGAAATCCGACGGCAGCCACGGTACCCAGACCTTTGGTGAAGCGCTTGGTAATTCTTGCAACGTGGCGTTTATGCAAATCGGCGAACGGCTCGGCGCATCAAAATTTATGAAATATTATGAGGCCTTCGGGCTCAGCGAAAAAGGCGGCATCGATTTACCCGGCGAGGAAATCGGCATTGCCCACAAGGTGGAAGAAATGGGACCTGTCGAGCTGGCGGTCTCGTCATTCGGTCAGACCTTTAAAGTTACACCGCTTCAGATGATTACGGCGATTTCCGCGGTTGCAAACGGCGGTAAGTTGATGAAGCCCTATATTGTCAAGAGCGTCGCATCCGCGGACGGCGTTGTTCAACAAACCACCACGCCGGTTGTGCGCCGTCAGGTAATTTCGGAGGAGACCTCAGACACCATGTGCCAGCTGCTCGAAAAGGTTGTCAGCTCCGGAACCGGCAGAAACGCCTATGTGGCCGGATATCGGGTGGCGGGCAAAACCGGAACATCCGAAAAAACCGACTTATATGATGAGCAGGGTAATAAACTCAACGAAGTCATCGCTTCCTTCTGTGGTTTCGCCCCGGCGGATAACCCGCAGATTGCGATTTTGGTAGTCCTCGACCAGCCGCACAGCTTTTCAAACTTCGGCGGTCAGATCGCGGCTCCGCTGGTGGCGGATATTCTCGAAGATGTTTTGCCGTATCTCGGCATCGAGCCGATTTACACCGAAACGGAACTTGCCAACCTCAGCGTAATCACGCCCGATTTGAATGCCAAGAGCAAATCCGCAGCCGAAAAAGCGATCACAAATAAAGGCCTTAAGATACAGTCGGTCGGAACCGGCGATACCGTGCTTTATCAGGTTCCCGCGGCGGGAACAGCCATTCCCAAGGGCGGTACGGTGGTTGTCGCGTTCAGCGGCGATCCCGTTAAAAAAGTCGTCGTCCCCGATCTGTCGGGCGATTCGGTGGGAACCGCCAACAGCAAGCTGACCAACCGAAATCTTAACGTTGCCATCGTCGGCGCGCGCGCCGGCAGCTCCGAGGCGACCATCTCTTCACAAAATCCGGCGGCGGGAACAGAAGTCGAAATCGGAACCGTCGTCGAAATCCGCTTGCGTTATACCGACAACGTGGAGTAAAATAAGAAAAGTATTTCTCAGAACCTTTGGAAAGGATGATATACGAATGCGGCTGTATAAATTATTGGAGCGCGTGGATGTGCTGTCGGTCTGCGAGGATTGTGAGATTACCAGCATTGTCAGCGATTCGCGTAAAATATGCCCGGGCGACTTGTTTGTCGCCATCAGCGGCATCCATTTTGACGGACACAATGCCTGTGCGGAGGTACTGCAAAAAGGCGCGGCGGCTGTTATTGTCGAGCGCGACCTCGGCTTGCCGCATCAGGTGATTGTCAGCGATTCAAGGGCGGCACTCAATAAACTCGTCGCCGCTTATTACGAATTCCCCTGCGAACTCTATAAGCTCATCGGCGTGACCGGAACGAGCGGCAAAACCAGCACAACGTTTATGGTCAAGGCGATACTCGACCGACTCGGCAAAAAAAGTGGCTTGATCGGCACGGTCAAATGCATGGCCGGAAGCCGTGAATTTCCCGCCGACCAGACCACGCCCGAGCCCGAAGAACTGCAAAGGTTATTCAAACTGATGGCGGTTGAGGGCTGCGAATATGTGGTGATGGAAGTCAGCTCACAGGGCATCGCTCAAGGCAGAATCGACGGCTGTCGCTTTGAAGCGGCGGCGTTTACGAATTTTTCACAGGATCACCTCGATTACCATGGCAGCATGCAGGCCTATCTGAACGCAAAAAAGCCGTTGTTCGCCCTCGCCAAAACAGCAGTATCCAATGCAGACGATCCGAAAGGAGCGGAAGGCGTGGAACTGTTCACAGGCAAACCGTTGTATGTCTCGGTAAAGGGAAAAGGTGCGATGAACGCATCCAACGTCGAATGTGACATCAAAGGTACACGGTTTGATCTGGAGTATAACGGTGAAAAGCGGCGTATCAACATACCCATTCTCGGCAGCTTTACGGTTTATAACGCCATGACGGCGGCGGCACTGCTGGTGCAGTGCGGTTTTGCCTTTGACGCGGTCTGTACGGCGTTCAGCGCGGTTACGACCGTGCCCGGGCGGCTTGAATTGATCCCCACCGGACGCGATTTCACGATTTTATTGGACTACGCCCACAAACCCGACGCGCTTGAAAAGGTATTAAAAACCGTTCGGAGTTTTTCGACGGGCAGGGTAGTAGTGCTGTTCGGATGCGGCGGTGACCGCGATAAACTCAAACGCCCCCTGATGGGCAAAATCGCCGAGGAGTTAGCAGATTTTGTCTATGTCACCTCCGACAACCCCCGTCACGAAGACCCCGACGCGATTATCCGCGAGATCATTGAGGGGATGAATCAACCGAAAAAGCGCAGAGTCATTTCGGATCGGCGTGAGGCCATCAAGACCGCGATTTTAGATCATCAACCCGGTGATGTCGTGATTTTGGCGGGAAAAGGCCATGAGACCTATCAAAAAGTCGGCGATTCGGTGCTGCATTTCGATGAACGCGAAGTCGCGGCACAGTTTTTAAGTTTATTATCGTAGGAGCGTATCTGCGTGTGCGCAAGCGCACGTTGTGCGTTAAAAAATACAAAGGGGCGATCCGATGAACAACTGGACTTTGATTGGATTGGGCGGCTTGGTGGCTTTTGCGGTGACCTGGCTGTCCGGATATTTCTTGATTCCCTGGCTGCATAAGATCAAATTCGGCCAGCCGATTAAGGAGATCGGCCCGACCTGGCACGAAAAAAAGCGCGGAACCCCGACGATGGGCGGCTTGATGTTCATTTTGGCGGCAATCATCGCATTGGTCATCACCATGGTCGTGACCGGCGGCGCAAACGACACCTACGGCTCTACCGAAGCGGTGCAGACCGTCAATTACAAGCTGCTCTGCGGCCTTGTCATGGCATTGTTTTTTACCTTCTGCGGATTTTTGGACGATTACGCCAAGGTCTCCAAGCAAAACAACGCCGGTATCTCCGGGTGGCAAAAAATCTTTCTGCAAACGCTTACGGCGGTGGCCTATCTTTCTACAATGGCACTGTTGGGGTTGTCCGGTACATTGATTTGGGTTCCGTTTGCGGGTTGGTTTGACATCGGATTTTGGTATTATCCGCTGATGATTGTTTTGATTGTCGGAACTGTAAACGCAGTCAATATTCACGACGGCATCGACGGACTCAGCTCGTCAACCACGGCGATTGCCTCCGGCGCTTTTTTGGTGATATTTTCGATTCTGCGCGCGTTCGGCGGGCAGGTCTGGGCGGCGATCATACTGGGCTGCTGCTTGGGATTTTTAATTCATAATCGTCATCCCGCCAAGGTTTTTATGGGCGATATCGGCAATCATTTTTTGGGCGGCGCGATCATCACGATGGCATTTTATCTCGATAAGCCGCTGTTGTTAATCCCGATCGGCATCGTTTATTACATCGATATGCTCTCGGTGGTTTTGCAAGTGGCCTCGTTTAAGCTCACGGGAAAGCGGATTTTTAAAATGAGCCCCATCCACCACAGCTATGAGATGAGCGGTTGGAGTGAGAATAAAATTGTCACCTTGTTTTCATTTATCGGGCTTGTCGGCGCAATTGTCGGGGTTGTCCTCGCCGTCAACGGTTAAAGCTACTTATTATTCAAACGGCTAAACTTACGAAAGGAACACCATCGTCATGCAGCGAACGGGTCAAAACACGCCTTCGGTACATACCCCCACGGCACAACCGCGCACTGCTCGGGGGAATCTGCGTGCAATTCAGGCGCAGAAAAAGAAATCGATATTCTATGGGATTGCCGCAAGGGGCTATTTTGACATGCCGTTTTTCTTTATCATCATCATTCTGCTTGCGTTTGGATTGGTGATGCTGTATTCGGCCTCGAATGTCTATGCGCTTCAGCACGAGGGCGACAGCGCTTTTTATGCGGTCAGACAGTTGCGGTTTGCCTTATTCGGCGTGGCCTGCATGATATTGATTTCCTATATCAACTATAACGCGCTAAAACGGTTTGCTTGGATTTTTTATCTCATCGGCCTTGTTTTGTTGGTCGTGGTTTTGTTTATGCCAATCAGAAACGGTGCTCGCCGCTGGATTTATATCGGCAGCTTCAACTTCCAGCCGTCTGAAGTGATGAAGTTTTTCATCATCGTTTTGTTTTCTAAAATCATCTCGGATTTTTCAGAAAAAAGCGATTTTGAGCGCAGGATGCGCAGTTTTAAAAACGGGGTTTTGCCTTTTTTGATTCTGCTTGTTCCGGTTGTCTTGCTGATGTACAAAGAACCGCATATGTCGGGTATCGTACTGTTTGTCGCCATTACAGGGGTTATGATGTGGGTCGGCGGCACGCACTGGGCCTATTTTGTCGGCATTTTCGGTTCGATTGCGGTCGGCCTTGCGGCGGTGGTGCTCTCGGGCAACATCCAATACATGCTCGACCGTGTTTCATATTGGATTGACCCGTGGTCGGATCCGCTCGACAAGGGTTATCAGACCATCCAGTCGCTGTATGCCATCGGTTCGGGCGGGCTCTGGGGCGTGGGACTGGGCAATTCGCGCCAAAAACATCTGTATATTCCCGAGCCGCAAAACGACTTTATTTATGCCGTTATCTGCGAGGAACTCGGATTTATCGGCGCGATTGTTTTAATCTTGTTGTTTGTCTGGCTGGTTTGGCGCGGTTTTAAAATCGCTTTTCGAGCCAAAGATAAATTCGGCGCGATGCTTGCCGTGGGGTTGACCATTCAAGTCGGTCTTCAGGCGCTTTTAAACATTGCGGTCGTCACCAATACCATTCCAAACACCGGCATCTCATTGCCGTTTTTCTCATCGGGAGGGACATCTTTGATGATGCTGCTTGCCGAAATGGGGGTCGTTTTGTCGATTTCACGATCGACGACCATCGACAATGCGTTATAGGAGGTGAGACGATGCGAATATTAATCACCGGCGGAGGCACCGGCGGACACATCAATCCGGCGCTTGCGATTGCGGGTTACATTCGAAAATTGCACCCGAACTGGGATATCGCTTTTGCGGGCGATCCCAACAAAATGGAAGGCCGTCTCGTGCCCGCGGCGGGTTATAAAATGTACCCCATCAAGATGGACGGTCTGGCAAGGCATCTGTCCTTTAAAAACATCGGTTATAATTTAAAAACCATACAAACCGCATTTAAAGCGCTTAAGACCGCCGATAAAATCCTCGATCGGTTTCAACCCGAACTCGTGATCGGCGTAGGCGGATTTGTCAGTTGGCCGGTGGTGCGGCAGGCGGCAAAACGTAAAATCAAAACCATGATTCACGAGCAAAACACCTTTCCGGGCGTGACGACAAAGCTGCTTGCGGGCAAAGCGGATGTGGTGCTGCTGCCCAACGAAAAAGCCGGAGAACGCCTTTCAATGGCAAAACGGAAAGTGGTGGTCGGCAATCCGATCCGGGATGAGTTTATTTACACCGAACGCGCCAACGCGCGCAAAAAATACGGCATCAAACCGGATGAGATATTGGTGATCTCGGCGGGCGGTTCTCTCGGCGCAAAGGTCTTTAACAAAGTGATGGCGGAGTTTTTAACCATGACCAAGACCCTGCCGAACTGCCGGTTTGTGCACGGGACGGGGCGGGGCTATTATGAGCCGTTTGTCAAGACGCTGGATGACGCGCATGTGCGTTATAACCACCCGGAAGACCGAATTATGGTATTGGAGTTTATCGATGACATGCCGACTCTGATGACGGCTTGCGATTTAATGATCAGCCGGGCGGGTGCGTCTATTCTCGCCGAGCTTGCGGCCACGGCAACCCCGGCAATTTTGGTTCCGTCTCCGAACGTCACCGAAAACCATCAGTACTTCAACGCCAAGCTGATTGAACAGCACGGCGGCGCGGTGGTGATCACCGAGAACGAGCTGACCGCGAATGTGCTGTATGACCAAGTCAAGCGCATCATCTCGAGTCGGGAGACGATGGAAGACATGCGCAAAGGCGAACAGTCGCTCGCCATCTACGATGTCGGCGATCGCATCTATGAACAATTAAAGCGCATTTGTAAACAGTAACAGCCGCGCACCTTTCGCATATTATGGGTTGTACCTACAATATTCGAAAGGAAAACGACATGGCGGACTTAGCAGTCATCGGCGGAAAACGACTTATCGGTGAAATCAAAGTACAGGGTTCAAAAAACGGCGTTTTACCGCTCATATCAGCAGCTTACTTATGCGACGACCCGGTTAAAATCACCAATTGCCCGCATCTGAGCGATATTGACAGCTGCATCGAAATATTGGCTTCGCTGGGATGTGAAGCGACGCTTCAAAACGGCGTCATGGACATCAAACCGGCTTCTGAGCCGGGTTATACCATCGACGATGCCCTGATGCGCAGAATGCGCTCTTCTTCCATTTTTCTCGGCGCAATGTTGGCCAAAACGGGACGTGCCGAAATCACGTTTCCGGGCGGCTGCGTACTTGGATGCAGACCCCTTGACATCCATCTGCAGGGCTTGCGCGAACTCGGCGCAACCGTCAACGACAATGGCGGAAAAATCGTCTGCGTGGCCGAAAAGCCGTTAAAGGGCGCTAAAATCTCACTGTCCTTCCCCAGCGTCGGAGCCACGCAAAACATCATGATCGCGAGCTCGACGGCGGTAGGACATACGACCATCATCAACGCCGCGCAGGAACCGGAAGTGGAAAAGTTGGCGCAGTTTTTAAACAACTGCGGCGCGAACATCAACATCAGGGGAAGCGTCGTCTCAATTGACGGAGTCAAAAAACTCAACGGCTGCGAATTCGAGAACATGCCTGATCGGATCGCAGCAGCGACTTTCATGGCCGCGACGGCAATCTGCGGCGGAGAAATCTACATACGCGGTGCAGTCGCCTCGGACATGGATTCGGTGCTCTCGGCTTTCGAAACCTGCGGCGGGCGAATTTTTACGGGCAAAGACGGCATTTATTTTCGGTTCAAACGGCCGCCGAAGCCCATTTCCACGTTGCGCACCATGCCGTTTCCGGGCTTTCCGACCGATGCGCAGCCGCTGATGGGTGCGGTTTTGGCCTATGCGACCGGAACCTCCACCATCATTGAAACCATTTTCGAAAACCGATTTAAATACGCCGATGAACTCAACCGAATGGGCGCGAATATGCGGGTTTATGACCGCACTGCCATTATCGAGGGCAAACGGGTATTGCAGGGTGCTGAGGTCGCGGCAAGCGATCTGAGAGCCGGTGCAGCTCTTGTGGCGGCGGCCTTGGGTGCGGAGGGCAAGAGCGTGATTCATAACACCGAATATATCGCACGGGGTTACGAGGACATCCAGCGGGATTTTGCCGCCATCGGCGGGCGCATTTGGAAGGAATACATCGAGGATTAAAGCACTTAAAGGGAAGGACGAAAAAATGGCCGGTAACAATCCGAAAAAAAGACGCAGAGTTCCTGCCGGTTCCCAAACGCCCAAACGGCGCAGAAAAGGGAAACGGGGTTTATATGTGGTTCCGATTTTTTTGATCGCATTGATCGTCGGGGCCATATTATGCTGCACGGTGTTTTTTAAGATTGAGACCATTACGGTCGAGGGCAATACGCGTTATACAGCCGAACAGATCATTGCGGCTTCCGGTATCACAACGGGCGAAAATCTGCTTCGTTTAAAAAAGGACAAGGCCTCCGACGGCATTTCAAATAATCTTGCGTATGCGGAGACCATCAGCATAAAAAAACATCTGCCCGGTGAGGTAATCATCACAGTCAACGAACCCGCGCAAATGGCCGTGGTCACTTTGGGTGCAAGCAGTTATGCGCTCATCAGCAGTAAGGGCAGAATTTTGGAATACGGTTATACCGGTGAGGGAATCCGTTATGAGGGTCTTTTGGAACCCGTGATCGAAAACGGCTACATCACTTCCGATACCGAAGCGCTCACGCGGCTCAACGCCATTACGGCGGCTTTTAACGACGCTGCGCTGACGGGAATCACCGCCGTCGGCACATCAAGCGCAACGGTCAATTATGCCGTTTGGGGAAACAAAGTAAAAATTCTGCTCGGGTCAACTGAGGATCTAAGCCAAAAAGTGAAATTCACCAAATATTTTATCGAGAACGGACTCGGTGAAAACGAGACCGGCACGGCGGATGTAAGCGCAGGCAAGCAACTGTATTTCGATCCCGGTCCGCTGGTCG
>CAZTDA010000045.1:0-9607 GCA_964612155.1 uncultured Eubacteriales bacterium
CATACCCGGCAGCGGAGCCAAACGCGACGCGACGTTTTTATTCCAATCGACCATCACGGGGCTCACGGTCAAATCGGCGCAGAAGCACGGAATCTTGCGCTCGTAGGCGATCTTTAAAATTTTAAAACTCATGCTCAGGGTCTTGGCAATCGGCTTCAGGGCGATGGCCTTGTACCCGAGATCGATGCGCTCCTTTGCGTCGACATCGGAATGCGCGCTCTCGTCCGCCGCAAGCCGCACCGGAATATCGCTCACATCGGCTAAATATTCTTCGGGGAACGGCTCTTCAAGCAGGATAATCCGCTCCAGAGCGCCAATTTTGTCGGCGTAGTCGAGCAGCCGCAGCAGCCGGTCTTTGTTGTCATACCGCCCGTTGGCGTCTAGGTAATACGGGATTTTGCCGTCGGCGGTATAGGGCGTCGTACAGTTTTTTGCCGCCTCGTGGATATCGGAAAGCCGCTTTTTGTCCCACTCGACCATCTTGTTCAGGTCGCCGTCCTTTTCGGGGTCGGAACCGATCTTGACTTTGAGGAAGAAGCACCCCTCATCAAGCGTCTTGACCACGTCGGGCATCGGAATGCCGTAGGTGATCAGCGGGATTGCGGAGAGCTTTTCGTGTCTTGTCGTGAGCGCAGGTTTGACATCGTCCGGAATCAGATCGTCGAAATTCGTAATCCCTTTTTCGCGGGCATACAGCAGCCATGCGGCGTTATCGACCGCGACCAGCGCATTCAGCGCAAAAGTCGGGCGCAAGTTCGGGTTTCCCGTGACTTTTTTACCGTATTCGAGCGTCAGCGGATAGAGTTTTTCGAGCAAGTCCGTCGGGGTCTCGAACGGGATTTCCTTGGCTTTTTGTAACGCGAACGCGGTCATCAAATACATCAACGCGTTGCCCGCGGTCGGCAGGTTAGCGGCAAACACCGCCGCATCCGACCACAGAACACTTTGAATCGCAAGTCCGACGCCGCTTTGACCCGACTCGCTCTCGAGCCGTGCCGCCGCCTGCCAGATTTCATTGACATAGCCACCCTTGAATCCGAACGGCGCAACCAGTGGTTCCCGTTCGAAATTGCAGTCGGCACGCTTAATCTTTATCATATAAATAAATCACAGATAGATCTTGCTGGCGGCTTTGGCATATCCGTGGGCAAATTCGGTGCCGTCAAAACCCGGATCGTTTTCGGGGATGTCGGCAATTTTTATTTCTTTGCCATCCTGTGCGCGAGAGATGCGACCCGCCAGCATGATGCGGATCGACTCGGTGATCGTCGTAACCGGAGCCAGCCGGTTCTTCCCGGTCTCCATGTAGTCGCAGATGCGGTCGAGCAGCTGTCCGTAGACCTTGCCCGCTTCAATGCGGAAATGGTAGGTCGATTTGGTGGTCATGATGACCATATCAAAGGGCTGCCAAACGCCTAAGTATGCGTTATAAACGCCGGTCGCGCCGTTCGCAAATTTAATCACAAAGGTCTCGCAGGCCTGTCCGTCGACATCGGCGCGCCCCGCATAACGGGTCGAGACCGCTCCGGTGCCCATGATTCCGCCCATGGCTTCGACGACATGGATGGCATAGTTGAACTCGTCCATACCGGAGGTTCCGAAAACCGTGACGATCTTGCCGCGCTCGGACTCGGGGATGCTTAAAAACGCTGCAATCTCCTCGGCGTAGCGCACCGACGAGCTGCCCAAGATCACCGCGCCGTCTTTGACCAGCTGTTCGACTTTACGGCAGTCGGCGAGGTTGCCGACGATGGGCTTATCGATAAAAACCGGCTTTTTGCGCGCGATAAAGGGCATCGCATAACCGAGATGCTTGTCCCAGTTGCAGCCCTGAATGAAGCCGATGTCCACGGTATCGGCCAGCTCTTCGACCGATTTGCAGCGCTTTTCGAGCCCGTAGTTCTTAATAAACCCTTCGACTTCGTCGTCGCCGCGGAAGCCGTCGTTATACACCGCGACATAGCGCGCGCGATTATCCTTTTTCAAATATTCCGAAAATGCCTTCGGATGCGAAACGTCAATATTGACAACACCGATTCTGACCATAAGATGACCACCCTTTCAAAGATGATAAATAAATAATTAATAAAAACCTATGCCATTGTCTCCAGATTCTTTTTCAGTACTTCGCACTCCGGTTTTTCATTGCGGCAAAACCGTTCAATTTCCTCGGTGACATGCATGCCGATCCGCCGCAGACCGTTGTTTACAAGCCCTGCCAAGTGTGGCGTTAATATGCAGTTGGGCAGTTTGCGCAGCGGATTTTCTTTTTCCGGCGGCTCCGGGTCAAAGACATCCAAACAAGCATAGCGCAGATTGCCGGCAGCCATATGTTCATATAACGCTTTCTCGTCGATGATGGTTCCGCGCGCCGTATTAATGAGCACCGCATTCTTTTTCATCAGCTTCAGCGTCTCGGCGTTGATCATGTGGTTCGTCGCGTCGATTGCCGGGGCATGAATCGAGAGAACGTCGCTTTTTTTCAAAACAACCTCAAGCGTCGCCTTTTCGCAGCCCAGTGCATCCGCTTTTTCCTTGCTCAAATACGGGTCATAACACAGCACGCGCACATCAAAGTTTTGCAACAGCTTGATATAGTGTCCGCCCGCCCAGCCGGAACCCAGAACACCGACCGTGAGGTTATACAGTTCGCGCACGGCCTCTCTGCCGCCGTCCCATCCGCCGCTGTGAATGCCGGAATTGAGCGCAAAGATGTTTTTTATTGCGCAGATGGTGAATCCCAGCGCGGTTTCGGCAACACCCATCCCGAGCACCTTTGCCGAATTGGTCACCCGGACGCCGCGCTCCCACAGTTCCTCGGTCACCACCGATTTGACACTTCCGGCGGCGTGTGCCACCAGTCGCAGATTCGGGCAGCGCTCTAAAATCTCTTTGTCGATCGCAGGGCTGCCCCATGAGGTGATGATGACATCCGCGTCAGCCACATCAGACGAGTCCGCGTGGGTTGTCACGGTTCCGAGCACTTCCAGCCGGGCGATGGCCTCGGGTGAGAAAAGCGAGGGAACTTTTTTAGGGTCAAATATCAATGCAATATTCATTAAAATAGATAGTCACTTTCTTTGACCGCAACCGGCTTGCCGCTTGCGACCGACTCGTTGACCATATAGCTCAGCACCGCCGCGCGCGCCGCTTTGACCAGACCGTTCGGGCTGTCTTTGCCGAGTAAAATCGCATCGGCGAACTGGTCGATCTCGGACGCGTGTCCCTTGTCCACTTTATCAAAAGCCAGCGTGGTCTTGGCGTGACCCTCAAAGCCGTAATATTCCATTGAGGTGAAGTCGTTGACCCAAATGGCCTTGCCGTCGCAGTAAATTTCCGTGGATTCTTTCGGGAAAGCCGAGCAACCCGCACTGGCAATCAGCGTCGTGCCGACCGAGCCGTCCGCAAAGGTGATCGTGACGATGGCGCTGTCGGGGATTTTTACCTTTTCGGGGTCGAGGAAGGTGCCGCCCGACGCATAAACGCTCACCGGCGGTTTTCCGACGATCTCACAGAGCAGATCGAAAATATGGCAGCCCTCGCCGACAAAACGTCCGCCGCCCACTGCTGGATCATGCGTCCAAACGTCCGCTGGGAACGGTGCCTGAATGCGGTGGTAGATCATTTTCTTGTGGTCGACATCCTTGAGCAGGTCACGCGCGGTGACGATCATCGGCGCCATGCCGCGATTGTAGCCGACCGTGTATTTGACGCCGGCTTTTTTAACGGCTTCGACGACCGCGCGGCATTCCTCGCGGTTTAAACCCATCGGCTTTTCGCACAGCACATGCTTGCCCGCGTTCGCCGCCTTGACGGTCAGCGCAGAATGAGTGTCGTGCCGTGTACCGATAAAGACCGCATCAATTTGATCATCGGACAAAATCTTGTCGATATCGGTGGTAAAATAGGCCGCGCCGACCTCTTTTGCGGTCTCCTCGGCGGCTTTTTCACTGATGTCCATGGTTGCGCGAATCTCATACTTCAGGTTCGCCTTTAAAATCGGGATATGCATGGCGCGGATAAAACTCCCGCAGCCCACCAGACCCACTCTGACTTTTGATTTATTCATAAAAATGAAAACTCCCTTCGAAACGTGGTTAGCTTTATTTTAACACCACCGAAAGCCGTTTTCCATGCACTTTTTTGCGGATTAGTTATACAAATGCAAGCCGAAGATTGCATTCATGCAATCTTCGGCTGAAGGTGATCGCAAGGGGGGATTCGCCTTTTAAAATATATAATTTTCATATTACAATGTAAATGGTTTATAAAGATATAGAAGGATTACCCGTAATAGTAAGCGGTTTTTTTGCCGATGGCGGCGTTCATCTCGTCAAGCATTTGATTGCCGCCCATGTTCAGCATTTTTTGGTTATATTCATCTAAAATCTGCTGCACTGTTTGATCGGAACTTGTGATGGCCATTTCAAAGTATTGCGAAAACAATAAATCAACATCGTTTTTGCTCGCGTTATAGGTTTGCGATTTCAAGTTTAAATATTTCAACGGAATTTCGACAACTGTCCCGCTTTTGAATAAATCTTTTTTTTGCTTCACAAATGCGTTTATCGTTCCGTTGTTAGTGCCCGGCTCCATATCGATAATGCCGTTTTTACTGTAGTAGATATCCGCATTCGAATAGGGGAAGATATCCGGCAGAGAGCCCACTAAAGAAGGCTTGTCATATGTATATCTGCCTTCGGAATTCTTCACCAACTTTATCGTGATTGTTCCGTCGCTGTTTAAAATATAATTGTCCGATGAGCCCAACCAACACTCGAGATAGTTTTGCTCGGAGCCGAACAGCATATTGACCAAGAAATTAACGGTCTCTTTCGGCTGCGGAGTGTCTTTGGTCATGGCATAACCTTTTCTATCGGTAGCTGCGGGTTTCGGATATTCGGGGTTCAAGGTCCATATAACGGGAAATTTGTCATTATACCCGCCGAGATAACTTGAAGCGAGCACCTCGGCGGACTTATCATTGTAATAAAGAGTGGATAACGCGCCGACTTGGTACAGTTCCCGCAGGTATTCAAACGCCTCGACGGCTGCGCCTTTGGTCATAAAATCCACATAACAATCTTCTTTCGGGTCATAAGCAAACGGATTGTATATATTATTCCCGGGGTAAAGGCCGAACGCGTTCAGAATATCCCCCAATTCGACTGCATCGGCATTACCGATGGCAGGATATCCGGTTTCTTCTGTGTACGCTATAGCGAAATCACGGAATGAATCGAGATCGGTGACAGTAATCCCGGTTGTTTCCATTGCATCATTGCGGATCATGCGAGTTTTCATTCTCTGATCGACATAAGTCGGAATCGCATAGATGTGACCGTCGACTTCAAAGAGGGATTTAAAGTAATCGGGCAGGGCATTCCAGACCGGATTGTCGGCGAGGTAGTCCTCAAGGGGTAGAAAAGAATCATTGACTAAACCTGTATTAAAATCTGATTGATCGGAACCATCATCTCCAATTAAAAATAAACCTTTATATGAAGTATCTCCATTCAGGATGTTCTGAATTTTGCGGGTAGCGGTAGCGGAGTAGTCCACATTTGCCGGATCTGAGAAATCATCCGTAGTGATATTGATTTGAACGCGGTACCGCTCGGACATCTCATCGATCCATTGCTGTCTGATTTCGGCGGATGAAACCCTAAAAAATACGGGTGTCATAATGTTGATGTTCTTTGGATAGTCGGTATTCGAGCCTTTCAACTCACTTGGGAGCGAAGTGGAGGGGGTTCCGCAGCCGGACAGCAGCATCAGACCGCAGATGAGCAAGGATACGGCGAGTTTAAATAACTTTTTCATAATCGTTCCCCTTAACATTTTTTATCATACTTCAATGATCACCCGTAATAATAAGCCGTTTTCTTGCCGATGGCAGCGTTCATTTCGTCGAGCATTTGATTGCCGCCCATGTTCAGCATTTTGCCCTTGTATTCATCAAGGATCTGCTGCACCGTTTGATCGGAACTTGTGATGGCCTTTTCAAAATAATCCGAATACAATGTGCCGACATCTGTCGTATTCGCGTTATACGTTTGTGATTTTAAAATCAGATATTTCAACGGAATTTCGACAGCTGTTCCGTTTTTGAAAAAATCTTTTTCCTGCTTCCCAAATGTGTTAATTTTTCCGAGAGCGGAACCCGGTTCCATGTCGATAAAGCCGTTTTGACTATAGTAAATATGCGCATCCGAATAAGGGAAGATATCCGGCAGAGGACCCACCAAATTCGGTTTATCGGGATAAATATTATTGCCTTCCGAGTCCCGAACTATTTTTATCGTAATAGTTCCGTCGCTGTTCTGAATGCGGTTATCCGATAAACCCAGCCAGCACTCGAGATAGTCTTGCTCCGAGCCGAACAGCGTATTGACCAATAGATTCACGGTTTCTTTTGGCTGCGGGGTGTCTTTGGTCATGGCAAAACCCCGCCTGTAAGTGACTGTTGGTTTCGGATATTCGGGGTTTAAGGTCCATATAACGGGAAATTTATCATTATACCCGCCGAGATATTTTGAAGCGAGCACAAGAGAGGATTTATCATTGTAATAATCAGTGGATAGCGCGCCGGCTTTGTACAGTTCCCGAAGGTATTCAAACGCTTCCACGGCAGCACCTTTGGTCATAAAATCCGCATAACAGTCCTCTGTCGGGTCATATGTGAACGGATTATATTTATTATCTCCGGGGTAAAGGCCGAACGCGTTTAAAATATCCCCCAATTCGATTGCATCGGCGTTGCCGATGGCAGGATATCCGGTTTCTTTTGTGTACTCTATAGCGAAATTACGGAATGAATCGAGATCGGTGACGTTGATTCCGGTCGTTTCCATCGCATCATTACGAATCATACGAGTTTTCATATTTCGAGAGACATAAGTCGGAATCGCATAGATGTGACCGTCGACTTCAAAGAGGGATTTTAAGTTATCGGGCAAGGCATTCCATACCGGATTATCGGCGAGGTAGTCTTCAAGGGGCTGAAAAGAATCATTGACTATACCTGTATTAAATTTTGATTGATCGGAACCGTCATCTTCAATCAAAAATAGACCTTTATATGAAGTATCACCCTCCAAGATGTTTTTTATTTTGTAAGTAGCGGTAGCCAAGTAGTCAACATTTGTCGGATCCGAGTAATCGTTCGTAGTGATATTGATTTGAACGCGGTACCGCTCGGACATCTCATCAATCCATTGTTGCCTGATTTCGTCGGTTGAATAACTAAAAAAGTAGGGTGTGAGAATATTGACGCTCTCGGGATAGTCGAAATTTTGTGCACGCAACTCACTCGGCAGGGAAGTTGAGGGCAATCCGCAGCCGGACAACAGCACCAAGCCGCAGATGTACAACGAAACGAGAAGATTTATTAGTTTTTTCATAAATTTCGCTCCCATTATATGATTTTCAAAGCAGGACCAATTGTTTCCATAATATATGCACATTATGGTATTTAATGGCTGGTTCCGTGATGTTTGTGTGAAGCAAATAAAACAAGAGGGCGGTTTTTCCCTCCTGCTGATTATGAACCTAATTCTTAGAACTTTATTAGTGTGCTTATAATGTTATTACTTCTCCTTTTCATCCAAATAAATATAAAGCGAGCCCCGCGCTTTTTTTAAATATTCATTCGGCGAGACCTTTTCCCGCTGCTTAAAAAACCGGCTGAAATAGTGCACGTCGTTGAACCCGACGCTGTAGGCGATCTGGGTCACGTTTTTGTCCGAATAGCGCATCAACTCTTTGGCCTTGGCAAACCGCAGGTCGCCGAGGTATTGGATCGGCGTGACGCCGTAAGCGCTCTTAAAAGCGCGGTTATATTGAAACCGCCCCATCCCCCCGACCTTTGCCAGCGTGTCCAAACTGAGGGGACGTTCAAGGTTTTTTTCCATGTGAATCAGCGTCTGCTCAAGTCCGCTCTTGTTAGCGCCGTGTATCTCGCGCACATATTCGGGAATCAGATCATGCGCGTCACGCACCGGCGCGTTTTGCTCGGCTGCCCGCAACAGGTGCATTAAAATTTCCGAAAACCGCAGATTGACAATGTCGTTCCAATAGACGGCCTTGTTCATGCCCTCGCTGATCACATTTTCAGCCAAATGGCGCACTTTCCCGTCGGATAAGCGCATTTGCTCGCCCAGCCCGGTCAATTGCTCTCCCAGTTCCCCGCACGCTGTGAACTTGATCTCAATGGTTTTCAGCCCTTTCATCTGATCGGCGACAAACCCGTGTTTGACACCGGGCGAGATCAAATAAAACTCCTCCTCCGATGCCGAAAAGACCTTTTCACCCACCGTCACCTGCGCCGCTCCGTCGATAATGTAGAGGTAATGAAAAAACGGATGGCTGTGAATCTCAGCGCCGTTTGCGGGCAGATAGGTGCATTTGGACAGCCAAAACACTTTTACATCCAAATTCAACATCAAAACCATCCCTCCTCAATTGTTTTTGTTTGCCGATAAATCATTAAGAACCGATATTATTGAAAAAACGATTCCAAAAATTCTTGCATTGAACCGTCATATTCGGCCTCCGCCAAAAACTCCTTGCCCACCTGATTTCCCCAGCTGTACAAAATCACGGTTTTTCCGTGCCACTCGCAGATGTCCACGTCGCTGTTGTTGCTGTCTACCGCGTTTGTGATATACGCCAGTTGGTCGGCAGAAAACTTTTGCGGATGCTGAATGATTTTGTCCTCATCGTCAAACATCATCACCGGGTTTTTAATCCCCAATTCATAATTGACAAAATCCTGCGTGCGCACGATATAGGGTACCCATCGGTAGCCGGGGATGCTCTCCAGATAGATGATGTAATACCAACCTTCGACAAACCGAATTACAGGGCAGGCCGAATAACGCTCTTTCGTATAGATATGATCTTGAACCGGCATCAGGGTCCAGTCAATCAAGTTTTGTGACTCGGCAAATACGATGGTAAAAGGTGCTCCGCAAATCTCCTTCGGACTGCCGATTTCCAGCGCCATCACATAACCGTCCTTACCTTTGCAGACGGATGTGTTAAATAACGACCAACTCTCGGGAAATTCAAACACCTTTTTGGACTCCCAGTTTATTAAATCCCCCGACCAAAAAACATCCAGACGGTTTCCGCCGCCTTTTCTCTGAACACCGTAGACATAGGCGGTATCCTTTTGCGAATCGGCAGCGTACTCGATGTGCGCGCTGCCGAACGAGTAATCCACGCCAAAGGCAGGTGTGACTTCCTCGGTCTCCATATCGGTAAAACGGAAATAGCCGTGATTGGTCTGATTGTTCCAATAACCGCCGCCCCATTCATTGTTGCGAACCCATTCAAAGCGATACAGCCGGTCTTTCCAAACGACCGGGGTAGTTTCCACCATGCCGATGTCCAGAGTTCCTTTTTTAATGATCTCTTTACCGGGCTTCTGGTTTCCGGTTTTCAAATTATCCATATAATTTTTCATGATTCTTTAACCTTTCTCACAAAGATTTTAAAACTGGATTTAATTTTTAAACCACACTTTGACCATCTTTTTCGAATGTATTCATTATACCATACCCGTTCTCACTTGTCGACAAAAACGGCGGCAGGAATCCTGCCG